>NZ_JBEPQB010000012.1:0-118389 GCF_040547625.1 Porphyrobacter sp. MBR-155 | reverse complement strand
CAGCCATCCAAAGCCCTTCGTCTGGAAGGCGGACCCCGACGAAATCATCGCCGCACGTAACCGGGGGTTCCAAACGTTGGAGTCAATCCACTAGCCCCGGCAGTTGGCGTCCTCGTCAATGTTGACCCGATCTTAACCCAGCCTGCGCTATTTCCCGGCCTGTTCCAATATTGGCGCAAGGAAAGGCGCGGATGACCGATCTCGGCAGGCAGAATTTCGAACGTTCCACTGGCACCGATGCGGCCGGGCAGGCGGATTATTCTGCACCCGCCGCCGCAGCGGCAGGTGGCCACGACAATGCGCGCCTGCCAATTGGCGTGGTGCTGGAGATATCGGGTTCGGGCTCGCAGATTGCGCTCGATCTGCAACGGCTCAATGAATGCATGGAGGATGCCGATCCGTCGATCGCGTTGGCCGGGCAGGTTGGCAGCCAGATCAAGATCCGCGTGGGCGATGCCTGGCTGCTCGCCAACGTGCGCGATCAGCGCAAGGATCGCCGCAATGATGCCGGGATTATCGCGCATATCGACTTCCTGGGCGAAGGTGCGGAAGAAAAGCTGACAGGCCGCATCCACGGGTTCAAGCGCGGGGTGACGCGCTACCCGGTTCCGGGCGCGATGTGCTATCCCGCCACCACCAAGGATCTTGAACAAATCTACGCCAGCGATGGCCGCGCCAGCGTAACGATTGGCAAGGTGTTCCCTACCCGCGATATCCGCGCGGGGCTGTATATTGACGCGATGCTGGGCAAGCATTTTGCGCTGCTGGGGTCGACCGGCACCGGCAAATCGACCAGTGCTGCGCTGATCCTGCACCGCATCTGCGAAGCCGCGCCCAAGGGTCACATCGTGATGATCGACCCCCACGGCGAATATTCCGCTGCCTTCCGCCAGACCGGGCAGATCCTCGACGTGTCGAACCTGCAGATGCCATACTGGCTGATGAACTTCGAAGAGCATTGCGAAGTGCTGCTGTCGGGTAGCGGCAATGAACGTCAGGTAGATAGCGACATTCTCGCCAAGTGCCTGCTGGCCGCGCGCGCGCGCAACCGGCTGGCGCAGACGATGGGCAAAATCACGGTGGATTCGCCGATCCCCTACCTGCTGTCCGATCTCGGCAACATCCTGCAGGACGAAATGGGCAAGCTCGACAAGGCAACCTCGTCCGCGCCCTATATGCGGATCAAGGGCAAGCTCGACGAGCTGAAAGCTGATCCGCGCTACCAGTTCATGTTTTCGGGAATGTTGGTGGGTGACACCATGACCGATTTCATCGGCAAGATTTTCCGTATGCCCGGCCACGGCAAACCAATCTCGATCATCGACGTGTCGGGCGTGCCATCGGACATCACTTCAACCGTGGTGGCGGTGCTCAGCCGCCTGGTCTTCGATTTCGCGATCTGGGGACGGGAGGAAAATACCCGCCCGGTACTGCTGGTGTGCGAGGAAGCCCACCGTTACGTGCCGAACGAGAAAAACGCCGATGGCTCGTCGGTCGGCAAGATTCTCAGCCGCATCGCCAAGGAAGGGCGCAAATACGGAATTTCGCTTGGCCTGATTACCCAGCGCCCGTCCGATCTGGCCGAAGGCGTACTGTCGCAGTGCGGCACGATCATTTCGATGCGCCTCAACAACGACCGCGATCAGGCCTTCGTGAAAGCCGCCATGCCCGAAGGCGCGCGCGGCTTCCTCGATTCGATCCCGGCGCTGCGCAACCGCGAATGCATCATCTGCGGCGAAGGTGTGGCGATCCCGATCCGCGTGACCTTTGACAACCTCGAAGAACACAAACGCCCCGCGTCCGAAGACCCAAGTTTCGTCGATTTGTGGAACAAGGACGGAGGCGAGGAAGAACTGGTCGAGCGCGTGGTGATGCGCTGGAGAAGTCAGGGGTAGTTTTTGCTTCGTCATTGCGAGCGAAGCGAAGCAATCCATGGTCTGACCTTGCGACTAGGGGTGACGCCAGCCCATGGATCGCCGCGTCGCTGCGCTCCTCGCGATGACGAATAATCACGTTCCCCGCGTATCGCCGTAAAGGTGGATATGCAGCCGGTCGCTCATGCGCAAACCATGTTCCAGACATAGCGGCGCGAGCCACGCCTGCCGTTCGCGCTGTGTGAAGCTGTCGGTGCCTTCAGCCATCAGGAACACCTGCCCCGGTTTGAAGCGATAGCGGCGCTGGAGTTCCAGCACTTCGGCCACATCTTCGGGCGCGGCGATCACGAATTTGAAGAACGCGCGCGGGTCGGCGGCGAAGGCATCCAGCCGTTCGGGGATCAGCGCCAAGCCTGCCGGATTGCCCGAATGGGCGAGCTTGGGGCTGACATTATATTGATCGACCCGGATATCGAGCCGAGGCGGCGGGGCGACCGTGCCGTTGGTTTCGATTTCGACGCTGATATCGGGGAGGTGTTCCAGCATTTCGGCCAACCCGCCCGCCTGCAACAGTGGTTCCCCCCCGGTGATGACGAGGCGCCGCTGCCCCAGCGCCGCGATCCGCTCAGCGGTTTCGGCGGGCGAGAGCGTGACCTGATTGGCCTTGCGTTCAAAGGCGATCCCGTCGCGGTGGGGCCGGTTGTCGCCTTCGAAGTGCCACGTATAGGCGGTGTCGCACCACACGCAGGCAAGGTTGCAGCGGGAGAGGCGCACGAAGGCGACCGGCGTGCCCGCGCTCGGCCCTTCGCCTTGCAGCGAGGCGAAGATTTCCGGCCCGCCGGTGTCGTCGGTGGCGAGAGTGAGATTCACCTTACCCCAACCGCGCCAATGCCGACGTCAGCCGCTCCACCTCGCCCTGATGGTGGGCGAGATCGGCGCGGGCTTTCTCCACCGCTTCGGGCTTGGCTTTTTCAGCGAAGGCGGGGTTGCCAAGGCGGCCTTCAAGGCTCTTGGCTTCTTTCGCGCTCGCCGCCAGTGCCTTTTCAAGCCGGGCTTTCTCGGCCGCGATGTCGATGATCCCTTCGAGGGGAATCACGAACACGTCCGCCCCTGCGATCACCTGCATGGCGGGGCCAGCGGGGGCCTCACCAATGGTCACGGGCGTCAGACGGGCTAGGCGTTCGATCGCCGCGCTGCTGCGCTCGATCGTGCGTGCTGCCACGTTGGACGGCGCGGCAAGGAACGCCGCCAGCTTGGCCCCCGGCGCGATGCCGAGTTCGTTTTTGGCGCTGCGGATATTGGTGGTCAGCTCGATCACCCAGTCAATCGCGTCGGTGGCTTCCTTGCTGACTTCGGCTTCGGGCGCGGGCCATTGGGCGAGGATCAGCTCATATTCGCGCGCGCCCAGCTTGTGCCACAACTCCTCGGTGATGAACGGCATGAAGGGGTGCAGCATCACCAGAATCTGATCAAGCGCCCATCCGGCGACTTCGCGGGTTTCGGATGCGGGCGACCAACCGCCTTCTTCGTCTTCCCGGCGAAGGCCGGGATCCAGCGAGGCGGGCGGTTCTGCTCCGCTCTGGACCCCGGCCTGCGCCGGGGTGACGGCACTGAAAACCGGCTTGATCAGCTCCAGATACCAGTCGCAGAACTTGCTCCAGGTGAACTGGTAGATCGCATTGGCCGCCGCGTCGAAGCGCAGATCGGCCATCGCGCGCTCGATTTCGGTGACGCAGGCCGCGACTTCGCCGATGATCCACTGGTTGGCTGCGAGGCGCGCTGGCGGGGCCTTCACGCTCGCCGACGCGCCGATGCCGTTCGACTGGCAGAACCGCGCAGCGTTCCACAGCTTGGTGGCGAAGTTGCGGTATCCTTCGACCCGCTTTTCATCCATCTTGATGTCGCGGCCCTGGCTTTCCATCGCCGCCATGAAGAACCTGAGCGCGTCGGCGCCATATTGGTCGATCAGGCCGAGCGGATCGACGACATTGCCCTTGGACTTCGACATCTTCGCGCCGTCTGCGGCACGCACGAGGCCATGGAGATAGAGCGTATCCCACGGCTTTTGCCCCATGTTGTAATAGCCCATCATCATCATGCGGGCATCCCAGAAGAACAGAATGTCGAAGCCGGAGATGAGGAGCGAGTTAGGGTAGTGTTTTTCCAACAGCGTCATGCCAGCGGAAGCTGGCATCTCGGGCGTTTGCGCACCGCCGCCTGAGGCCCCAGCTTTCGCTGGGGTGACGGACTGGTTTTCATGCGGCCAGCCGAGCGTGGCGAAGGGCCACAGCGCGCTGGAGAACCACGTGTCGAGCACGTCTTCGTCACGATAGAGCGGAATTTCCCTCTCGTGCCGCATGGCGTTCGAGAGTCCAAGTTTTCGCTTTTCAAGAGTGATTTCATATTCATGGCCGTAATAATCTTTAGCAAGGCTAATAACTTCAGCCTCAGTTGCAGCCACGAACTCCTTTTCTCCTTCTACGTTGAATATCAAGCCGTCCGGCGTCTCCTGCGCAGTGCCTTTCCAAGCAAACTTACCGCCTTCGTCTTTCTTAGGCCCAAACCAAGCCGGAATCCGGTGCCCCCACCACAATTGCCGCGACACACACCATGGCTGGATGTTCTCCATCCAGTTGAAGAAGGTCTTTTCCCACGTCTTGGGCACGATGCCGATTTCGCCGGACTTTACCGCTGCAAGCGGCTTTTTTGCCAGTTCCGCCGCGTTTACATACCATTGATCGGTCAGCCACGGTTCGATCACCACGCCGCCGCGGTCGCCGAAGGGGGTCTGGATCACGCGCGGTTCGGCGTCGTGCTCCACCCGCTCGCCATCCTTTTCGGTGACGTGGGGGACGAGGAAGCCTTCGGCCTTGAGCCGCTCCACCACCGCCTTGCGCGCGTCGAAGCGGTCAAGCCCGACGAACGCCTCCGGGATCAATCCGTCCGCCACCTGACACACCGCCGCTTCGGCATCGAGCATATTGAGCATTGCGCCAGCCGTAAATCCGGCGCGCTTGCCCACTTCGAAGTCGTTGAAATCATGCCCCGGCGTGATCTTCACGCAGCCTGACCCCAGCGCCGGATCGGCGTGTTCATCGGCGATGATCGGAATCCGCCGCCCGGTGATCGGCAGGATGATATGCTTGCCAACCACGCTGGCATAGCGTTCGTCCGCCGGGTTCACCGCCACCGCCATATCGGCCAGCATCGTTTCGGGCCGGGTGGTGGCAACGATCAGGTGATCCGCGCCATCATCCGTCCTCACGCCATCCGCCAACGGATAGCGGAACCGCCAGAAATGCCCCTGAATTTCGCGGGTTTCGACTTCCAGATCGCTGATCGCGGTCTTCAGCTTCGGATCCCAGTTCACCAACCGTTTATCGCGGTAGATCAGCCCGTCATTATAGAGGTTGACGAAGGTTTTGATCACCGCCTTGGTGAAGTGCGGGTCCATCGTGAACTGTTCACGGCTCCAGTCCATCGAACAGCCCAGACGGCGCAATTGGTGGGTGATGGTGCCGCCGGATTCGGCTTTCCATTCCCAAACCTTGGCGACGAAATCCTCGCGGGTATAATTGGTGCGCTTGTCCTGCTGCGCCTCCAGCTGGCGCTCCACCACCATCTGCGTGGCGATCCCGGCGTGATCGGTGCCGACCACCCACAGCGCGTCCTTGCCGCGCAGGCGTTCATATCGCACCACCACGTCCTGCAACGTGTTGTCGAGCGCGTGGCCGATATGCAGGCTGCCCGTCACATTGGGCGGCGGATTGACGATGGTGAAGGCCTCGGCGTCGGGGCGGTGCGGACGGAACAACCCGTTGTCCTCCCAATGCGCATACCAGCGCGCCTCGATATCGGCGGGGTCGAAAGTGGTGGGCAAAGTGGTGGCAATTGTGTTGGTCATGATGGCCCGCGCCATGCCAGCACCGATGCTGCGATGCAATCATCGTGAAGCATCGGCATCGCGGCGCGCGGGCGAACAGCGCGAGAGCCTTGTCCCGCGCTGAAAATCTCCCCATAGCTGCAATCCGATGCAGGACGCCGCGCACTATACGTTGGAAGAGACAGGGGAAGACGGGGCCGGCAATGGCACCCGGCTACTGCTGTCAGGGCAGCTGACGCTGGCCGCCATCGCCCCGCTTGAACGCGAACTTTCTAGCCTTGCCGGCACGATCCGCACGGTTGATCTGTCGGGCGTGGACGAAATCGACACGGTTGGCGCGTGGGTGGTGTGCCGCGTGGTGCGCGAACATGGCGCGGACATTACCGGCGCAAGCGATGCGGCCAATCGGTTGCTCAATGCCGTGCACGGGATTGATGCGAGCGGTGATACCGGCCCGGTGCGCCCGCCGATATGGGAACGGGTGCCGATCAGCGTCGGTAAGCAATTTTTTGCGAGTTGCTCAGGTATTTACGGTGTGATTGGGTTTTTCGGGCAGATCCTGATCGGGGTCGGCAGCCTGATCCGCCACCCTTCGCGCTTTCCGCTGCGCGCGCTGGTGCACCAGATGGAGCTGGTCGGCGTGTCGGCGCTGCCGATCATCGGGTTGATGAGCTTTCTGATCGGAATCGTGATCGCGCAACAAGGCTCGGTGCAATTGCAGCAATTCGGGGCCGAGGCGCTGACGGTGAATCTGGTCGGGCGCATTACCCTGCGCGAACTGGGCGTATTGATGACTGCGATCATGGTGGCGGGCCGTTCGGGCAGCGCCTTTGCCGCGCAGCTTGGCACGATGAAGCTGACCGAGGAAATTGACGCGATGCGCACCATCGGCATTTCCCCGATCGAAGCGCTGGTTATCCCGCGCATCCTCGCATCCACCTTCATGATGGTGCTGCTGGGGTTCTATGCCTCGGTGGTGGCGATTGTCGGCGGGGCGGTGGTGGGCGATCTGGCGCTGGGCATGCCGTTCTGGACGTTTCTTGAACGGATTCGCGACGTGGTGCCCGAACATGATCTGTGGGTCGGGCTGATCAAGGCGCCGGTATTCGGGCTGATCGTGGCGCTGGCGGGGTGCTATCACGGGCTGCAAGTGCGCGATAATTCCGAAGAAGTCGGCCGCCGCACGACGATGGCGGTGGTGTCGGCAATTTTTGCGGTGATCGTGATCGATGCGTTTTTCGCGGTGTTCTTCACCGAAGTGGGTTGGGGGTAAGCGATGACGGATCACCCCACCGATGAAGGCGCGCCGATTGTGGTCGAAGGCCTCGTCAACCAGTTCGGCGATTTCGTGGTGCACGATGGGCTCAATCTTACCGTGCGCAAGGGCGAAATTCTCGGCGTGGTCGGCGGGTCGGGCAGCGGCAAATCGGTGCTGATGCGCTCGATCATCGGCTTGCAGGAGCCGAGCGCGGGGCGGATCGAGGTGCTCGGCAAAACCATCACCGGGCGCGAT
This sequence comes from Porphyrobacter sp. MBR-155, assembly GCF_040547625.1. Taxonomy (NCBI): domain Bacteria; kingdom Pseudomonadati; phylum Pseudomonadota; class Alphaproteobacteria; order Sphingomonadales; family Erythrobacteraceae; genus Porphyrobacter; species Porphyrobacter sp. MBR-155. The sequence continues at coordinate 111,119 of NZ_JBEPQB010000012.1, read as the reverse complement.
CCCGACAGCGATTTCGGCGTGCGCTGCCGCTGGGGCGTGTTGTTCCAGGGCGGGGCGCTGTTTTCCACCCTGACGGTGGGCGAAAATGTCGAAGTGCCGCTGAAAAAGTTTCACCCCGATCTTGATTGGAAGTTGCGGTGCGAAATTGCCCGTTACAAGGTGATCTTGTCGGGCCTACCTGATGACGCGGTGTCCAAATACCCTTCGGAATTGTCGGGCGGGATGAAGAAACGCGCCGGGTTGGCGCGCGCGCTGGCGCTCGACCCTGAATTGCTGTTTCTGGACGAACCCACCGCCGGGCTCGATCCCATCGGCGCGGCCAAATTTGACCGGCTGACCCGCGAATTGAAGGAAACGCTGGGCCTTACCGTGTTCCTGATCACCCACGATCTCGATACGCTGTATGAGATTTGCGACCGGGTGGCGGTGATCGGTGAGAAAAAAATCATCGCGGTCGGCACCATCCCCGAAGTCATCGCCACCGGCCACCCGTGGATCGAGGAATATTTCAACGGCCCGCGTGGGCGCGCGGCGCAGGGATCACATGATCGCAGCCGGGCGCGCTCTGATGGATAGAATATTGGACAGGGACGCCCTGCGGCGTTCATAGGAAACGGATATGGAAACAAGAGCGAACCATCTCTGGGTCGGTGCGGTCACGCTGCTGCTGCTGGTAGCGCTGGCGGCGTTTATCGTGTGGATCGCGCGATTGGGGCAGGGTGCGCACAACGAATATGACATCTTCTACGGCCAATCGGTGTCGGGGCTGGCGAATGGCAGCCAGGTCAGTTTTGCCGGGGTGCCGGTGGGGCAGGTGATCGACATTGCACTGGCAGAGGACAATCCGGAATTCGTGCGTGTGCGGATCAAGGTGCGCGAAGATGTGCCGATGCTGGTCGGCACACAGGCCACGATTGAGGCCAGCTTTACCGGGGTGTCGACCATCCTGCTGGACGGTGCGCGCAAGGATGCCCCGCCAATCACCTGTGAAAGCACCGCCTGCCCCGAAGGCCGCCCGGTGATCCCGCCCGGACGCGGCGGGTTTGGCGCGATTGTCGCGAATGCCCCGGTGCTGCTGGAACGGTTGGCGACGCTGACCGAACAGCTCAACACCATTCTCGGCCCTGAAAATCAGGAGCAGATTTCGGGCATCCTCAGAAATTCCAACCGCCTGACTGAGGATCTCGCCAATGCCACCCCGGCACTGGTCGCCAATCTTGAAGGGTTTCAGACCACGCTGGCCGAATTCAATCAGGCGCTGGACGCGGTCGAACAGTTGACGCTGACCACCGATGCGCTGGTCAAGAAAGAAGGCTCACCGCTGGCCGAGGAACTGCGCGGGACGCTGAATGCGGCGAATCAGGCGCTAACCTCGCTGGCGGCCACGCTGGAGGACACCCGCCCCGCCGCGCGGCAATTGCGCACCAGCACGCTGCCCAATGCCGAGGCAACCTTGCAGGATCTGCGCGCCACCAGTCGCGCCTTGCGGGCGATCACCGAAAAGCTCGAAAGCGAAGGCGCGGGCGCGCTGCTTGGGGGCGAATCACTGCCGGATTACAAGCCATGAGGAAGACCGATTTGATGAGCCTGCGCAAATGGCCCGCCCTGATCATGCTGCCCGCATTGCTGGCGCTGCCCGGCTGTATCAGCCTGGGAGGCGCCGCGCCGGAGAGCCTGCTGACGTTAAGCCCGACCGCGCGCGCGGCTTCGGGAGATGGCGTTTCCGGGGCGCAGCGCCCGGTCATCGCGGTGCTGGCTATCGACACTCCGGCCAAACTGGATGTGCTGCGCGTGCCAGTCGCGGTGTCGGATACCGAACTGGCCTATCTGAAAGACGCATTCTGGGTGGAAAAGCCCGCGCGCCTGTTCCGCAGCCTGCTGGGCGAAACCTTGCGTGCGCGCGGCGGGGCGCTGGTGCTCGATAATGATGAAACCGTGGCGCTTCCCACGGTGAGCCTGCGCGGCAGCCTGATCGACATGGGTTATGATGCGCGCGCTTCGGCAGTGGTGGTGCGGTTTGATGCGATCCGGATCGACGATGCAGGCACCACCAGCACCCGCCGGTTTGAGGCGCGTGAAACCGGGGTTCCGGCCGATGCCCGCGCCGTCGGCGCAGCGATCAACCGCGCCGCCAATAGCGTGGCAAGCGATGTCGCGGATTGGGTTGGGGGCGAGGGGTAAAGCCTACGCCTGCGCCAGCCGGGCGAACCCGCAGGCGCGCAGGAAATCGGCCTCACGCCGGGCGCGGCGTTCCTCGGCCTCTTCGTCGCGGCCCCATAGGTCGGCCTGCCATTCTTCTTCAAGGCACGCCGCCTGCCACAGTGCCAGCGGTGCGTCCTCATCGTCTGTATCGAGCGCGGCGAGCGCGGTGATCAGCGATGCGGCGAGCTTCGCCATTGCCTCCACCCCGGCCAGCGCGAATGGGTTCAGCGTCTCCAGCCGCGCGCGCAGCACCGCCAATGCCGGGGCAGGCTGCGGGCGGTGGAGAATGCCGCTGACCCGCACCAGCGCGATGCCATGATCCGCCTCAAACCGCGCGAGCAGCGGCTCCCATACCGCCTGTTGGTGGGCATAAAGCGGCGCGTCAGGATCGGCGCGGTAACACAGCGTATCGGTTTCGGCGTAGGCGATCAGGCCATCGGCAATCGCTGCCCGATCGGCCGCCACCACATCAATCGCGTAATCGGCCATATCGCGCAGCGGCAGGCTGGCGGGATCGATTTTGTCGCCCTGCCGCCGCCATTCCGCCGCCAGCGCTTCGCCTAGCCCTTGCGTGGGCACGATCTGCGCCGCGCCGCCCACGGTTTTGACCCCGCGCCCATCCAGCAGCACCTGCCAACCGCCGGGCACTTCACCAAGCGTTACATCGGTGTAGAACCTGCGGATCATGAGCGCTTGTTATCTCCGGCTTTCCAGCGTTTGGCGATGATTGGCGGCAGGAAGAAAAACTCCAGCAGCCCCACCACCGCCAGCCCCGCGCCCAGCTCCCACGGCAACTTCACCGGAAGCACATCCCGTGTAATCGCCACGCCCAGCAGCAACAGCGCGATGCCGCCAATGCGCGCGACGTTCATGATGATGTAGCGCCGCTGGGCCTGCGCCTCGGCAGCTTCGCGCGGGGACAGGTTCATGGCAGCGCCGCCTCCAGCGCTTCGGCCAGCTCGCGGATATTGCTGGCCACGCTCAACGCGCCGTGTTCCAGCAATTCATGCGGAGCGTGATAGCCCCATGCCACGCCCACCGCGCGCACCCCGGCGCCCCGTGCCATCGCCATATCGAAACTGGTATCGCCGATCATCACCGCCTGATGCGGCGCTGCACCAGCCTCGAACAAGGCAGCCTCCAGCATCGCCGGGTGCGGTTTGGAGGGGTGACGGTCAGCGGTCTGGAGCGACACGAACAGATCGGCGATCCCGTGCGTTTTCAGGCAGGCATTCAACCCACGGTCGGATTTGCCGGTGGCAACCGCGAGGCTCCAGCCCGCGCCGTGCAGATTGGCGAGCAGTTCGGCCATGCCATCATAAAGCGGTTCGTCGAGCAGGCCTTCTTCGCGCCGCGCGCGGTAGCTGGAACGGTAATATTCGGTGACGGCGCGGGCCTGATCCTCCGCCAGATCGGGCGAAAGTTCGCGCACCGCAACCGGCAGGCTCAACCCGACAATCCGCCGCACCAACTGGCTATCAGGCGCGGGCAGGCCAGCGCGGGTAAAGGCGCGCTCCATCGCCCAGCACACGTCCGCCTGCCCATCGACCAGCGTGCCATCGCAATCGAACACGGCCAGACGCGTGGCGCTCACTTGCGCGGGCCTTTAGGGGCGGGCTTGGCCTTTCTGGGTGCGGGCTTGGCGGCGGGTTTGCCGGGTGCCTTCTTGCCCTTGGTCGCCACATCACCGCGCGCGCGGCGGGGCGCACGGGCTTCCTTGCGCGCCTGTTTGAAATGGCGGCGGGCGGCCTGTTTCTTCTCCTCACCCGACCGTTCGGGCGCTTCTTCGCGCAAGGGCGATGCGTCGGACAGGCTCTGATCGAAGCCTAGCACGTCCATGCTCATGGCAAAATGCGGCGGAAGTTCGGCGATGACGTCCAACTTGCCGCCACTCGCGGCCTTGGTGCTCGGTTCCGAGATGATCAACCGGCGCGCGTGGAGGTGCATCTTGCGGCTGACCGCGCCGGTCAGGAACGAATCCGGCCCGCCATACTTGCCGTCACCCACGATCGGATGGCCAATCGCCGCCATGTGGACGCGCAGCTGATGCGTGCGCCCGGTGAGCGGTTCCAGCTCCACCCATGCCGCGCGTTCGCCCGCATGATCGACCACGCGGTAACGGGTTTTCGCCGCCGCGCCGTTTTCTTCGTCAACGTGCATTTTCTCGCCGCCGGTGCCCGGTTGTTTGGCGAGCGGGGCGTCGATCACCCCTTCGGCCAGCGCCGGGTTCCCGACCACCAGCGCCCAATAGACCTTGCGCGCCGAACGGCTGGCAAAGCGTTTGGAGAAACTCGCCGCCGCCCCCGGCGTGCGCGCGATCAGCAGCACGCCCGAGGTATCCTTGTCGAGCCGGTGGACAAGCCGCGGGCGCGGCGTTTTCTCGTCGGTGACAAACGCATCGAGCAGTCCGTCGACGTGTTTGGTCATCTTGCTGCCGCCCTGCGTGGCGAGGCCCGGCGGCTTGTTGAGCACGATTGCAGACGCCGTTTCGCGAATCACCATGTCATGTGCTTCGGCGATCTGTTCGGGGCTGAGCGTGCGGGTGCGCGGTGCAGCCTTGCGCGCGGTTGGTTGTTCCTCACCCCCCGGCGGGACGCGCAGAACTTGCCCTTCAGCCAGCCGATCTTCGGGCTTCACCCGCTTGCCATCGACCCGGATCTGCCCAGTGCGCGCCCAGCGCGATACGGTGGCGAACCCGATCAGCGGCAGGTTGCGTTTGAACCAGCGATCGAGCCGGATGCCGTCGTCATCCTCGCTGACGGTGAACTGGCGCACGTTGTCGCTCTCGCCCTGAGCTTGCTCAATGGTCATGCCGCACCGCGCATCATGGTGAGGCCCAGCCACAAGGCGGCAAGGCCCGCCATCACCGACACCGCCGCATAGGCAAACGCCAGCCCCGGCGTGCCGCGTTCGGTCAGCAACAGCAGTTCAAGGCTGAACGCGCTGAAGGTGGTGAACCCGCCCAGCATACCAACGCCGAGCAGCAGCCGCAGGTGTTCGCCTGCTCCGCCGTGCCGTGCCAGCCAGCCGAACACTATCCCCATCAACAGACACCCCGCTAGATTGACAGTGAGTGTCGCCCACGGGAAGGCATCGACTGTGCGCGGGCCGAGCGTGTGGGTCATCAGCCGACCAGCCTGATACCGCGCCAGTGCGCCAACGGCGCCGCCAGAGGCAACCAGCGCCGATGCGGCGAGTGGAGAAAGTGCAGAAGGGTTCATCGCCAAGGCTCTTAGCGATGCGCGCGCGCTCTGCCTAGCAGGGCTGGCAAAACCGCGATTCTGCGCTGATGCGTCGCTGGCGGCTTGCGTTTCGGGTAGTGTTGGACTATCGGAGCGCCGTAATCAGGGCGGTCCCGCGTGGGAATCGCCCGCCTTTCAGTGGAAATTGACCGCGTATCCCCGCGAGAATCGGGCGGGCTCTGGCGTTTCAAGATTGAGGTAGTTGGCTTTTATGCAAATCATGGTTCGCGATAATAATGTTGATCAGGCCTTGCGCGCGCTCAAGAAGAAGCTGCAGCGCGAAGGCGTCTATCGCGAAATGAAGCTGCGTCGCCATTACGAAAAGCCGAGCGAAAAGCGCGCCCGTGAAAAGGCCGCCGCCGTGCGCCGCGCCCGCAAGATGGAGCGCAAGCGGTTGGAGCGTGACGGGAGCTAATTATCCCGTCCGCAAGCGCGCTTTGCTTCGCAGAACCGCTTGAATCCCCCTTTCCAATAAGCCATCAGGGCGCGGCATAAATCCGCGCCCTTTTGCCGTCACAACGCAGCGCATGATGCGCCGCCACTCAGGATCAAGCCATGACCGAAATAACCCGTGTTCCGATCAAACCCGTCGCCAAGGGATCGCTGACCAAGCTGTGGATCGGCGTGGTACTGGCGATTGCAGTGGGGGCGGGCCTCGCCTGGGCCGCTGTGCCGCGCGGCGTAGATATTGACACCCAGGTGGCGGGCACCGGCCCGACGCCAGTGGTCGGCGATGTGGTGTTCCTGAAATACAAGGGCAAACTTGCCGCCGATGGCACGGTGTTTGACGAATCGCGCGATATTCCGCTCCCCGTCGAAGGCATCTTCCCCGAAGGCACCCCGTTCCCGATTGAGGAAGGCGCGACCATTCCCGGCTTTTTTGAAGGGTTGCAGCAGATGCAGAAGGGCGGAAAATACACGCTCTTCATCCCCGCCGACAAGGCGTACGGGGCAGAGCCGCCGCCGGGCGCGCCGATCCCGCCGAACGCCGATCTCGAATTCGAAATCGAGGTGATCGACATCATGAGTCAGCAGACCTTCGAACGGAACCTGAGCATTCTGCAACAGGCGATGCAGAGCCGGATGGGGCAAAGTCAAATGGGGCAGGGCCAGATGGGCGCGCCGCAGGATGGCCCCCAAGCCGCACCGCAGCCCGCGCCGGGCCAGTAAGGGGAACGCGCGTGTCGGTGGACAAGGCAAACGTCGCCAAAATCGCCTCTTTGGCGCGCATCAGCATGGATGATGCCGCGCTCGAACGCATGGTGCCCGAATTGAACGGCATCCTCCAATGGGTCGAACAATTGGGCGAAGTCGACGTGTCCGGGATCGAGCCGATGGCGGCGGTGATCCCCAACACCTTGCGGCTGCGCGATGATGTGGTCGATGCCGATCCGCTGACCGGCGGCGGGAGGCGCGATGATGTGCTCGCCAATGCCCCGGCGGCAGAACACGGGTTCTTTGGCGTGCCGAAAGTGATCGAGTGATTTTTTGAATGCAAGTGTGCGCCCCCGCGCAGGCGGGGGTCTCCAGCAATTTGGCGATGCGCGGGAGGTATGAGATCCCCGCCTTCGCGGGGACTCGCTGATAGTATGACTGACCTTACCCAATTCGGCGTCAAAGACATTCGCGATGGCGTGCGCGATGGCAGCTTCACCGCGCGCGAAGTCGCGGAAAGTTTCAACGCGGCCGTGGCCGATGCTGCCGCGCTCAACGCCTTCATCGTGACCACCCCCGATCATGCACTCGCCGCCGCCGACAAGGTCGACGCCGCGCGCGCGGCTGGCGAACCGCTGGGTGCAATGGCGGGTGTGCCAATCGGGATGAAAGACCTGTTCGCCACCCACGGCGTGCAGACCACGGCTGCCAGCCACATCCTCGAAGGCTTCATCCCGCGTTACGAATCGACCGTTTCGCAGAAGCTGTGGGACGCAGGCGCGGGGATGCTCGGCAAATTGAACCTCGATCAGTTCGCGATGGGTTCGTCCAACGAAACCAGCTATTTCGGCAATGTCGCCTCACCGTGGCGCAAGTCCGGCAGCAACCAGCCGATGAGCCCCGGCGGTTCTTCGGGCGGTTCCTCCTCGGCAGTCGCGGCGCGGATTGCGCCTGCCGCAACCGGCACCGACACCGGCGGGTCAATCCGGCAACCGGCGGCCTTCACCGGCATCTGCGGGATCAAACCGACTTATGGGCGGTGCAGCCGCTGGGGCATCGTCGCCTTCGCCTCCAGCCTCGATCAGGCCGGATCGATGGCGCGCAGCGTTGAAGATTGCGCGATCATGCTCGGCGCGATGGCGGGGTTCGATCCGAAGGATTCGACCAGCCTCCAGATGGACGTGCCCGATTGGGAGGGCGCGCTGAACGCTGACCTGCGCGGCAAGAAAGTCGGCATACCGCGCGAATACCGGATGGAGGGCACCGATCAGGCGATCCTCGATTCGTGGGAGCAGGGCAAGGCGTGGCTGCGCGATGCGGGCGCGGAAATCGTCGACGTGTCGCTGCCGCACACCAAATATGCGCTGCCCGCCTACTACATCATCGCCCCTGCCGAAGCCTCCTCCAACCTCGCGCGTTATGACGGGGTGCGTTACGGCTTGCGCGATTTGCCGGATGGCTCCGGCTTGCAGGATATGTACGCCGCCACCCGCGCCGCCGGGTTCGGGGACGAGGTCAAACGCCGCATCCTGATCGGCACCTATGTGCTGTCAGCGGGCTTCTACGATGCCTATTATACGCAGGCGCAGAAGGTGCGGGCGCTGGTGGCGCGCGATTTCGAGCGCGCGTTCCAAGAGTGCGACGTGATCCACGCCCCGACCACGCCCACGGCGAGCTTCCCGCTCGGCGAGAATGTCGATGACCCGCTGGCGATGTATCTGAATGATGTTTTCGCCGTGCCCGCCAGCCTTGCAGGTCTGCCCGCAATGAGCGTGCCTGCAACGATCAACGCCGATGGCCTGCCTCTGGGCCTGCAACTGGTAGGCCGCCCGTTTGACGAACAGGGCGTGCTCAATGCTGGGCTAGCGATCCAGCAGCGCTCGGGCTTCAGCGCGAAGCCAGAGAAGTGGTGGTGAACGCCGATCTGCCGCTGTGGCTTGCCGGCATCGGCATCGCCCTCGCGGTGCCGCTGACCTTCATGGTCGCCAATTGGGTAAGAAAGAACGTCGATCACGGCGAGGCGCGGTTCGATACGCGCGAACGCCCCGAGAGTGACGAGGAAACGAAATGACGGATGGTGCTTCGCGCGAGGGTTGCCAGTGACAGGCTTTGAATGGACGACCATCGGATTGATCATTTTTGGGATGGTCATCCCTTTCTGGATTATGGTCATTCTGACAGGCATTGTCGTTGAGCAGACGCGCAGGAAAGCCAAGAAGGAGTTGGCAAGGCAGTCGTACGTTCATGAATATTCTGAACTCTGCATCAGATTGAACGGGATGCTGAAATCGGCTGATGGGACATTTAATGGTCCAGCTATGGTCGTTTACCTGCGAGAGCTAAAAAAATATCCAGAATACAAAGATATGAGCATACTGTTTCTGGAATCAATCTCGATCACTGGCGATGGTAGATTCGATGACATCGCTCGCAATGAGTTGAAAGCGACCGAGGTTTATTTGTTGGGGTTGAACGATGAGTAACTACCGCATTCAGGGTGCCACCGGCGAATGGGAGGTCGTGATCGGCCTTGAAGTCCACGCGCAGGTGACTTCGCATTCCAAGCTGTTTTCCGGCGCGTCGACCACCTTCGGGGCGGAGCCTAATGCGCAGGTGTCGCTCGTCGATGCCGCGATGCCGGGGATGCTGCCGGTGCCCAACCGCGAATGCATCCGGCAGGCGGTGCGCACCGGAATGGCGATTGATGCGCAGATCAACGCGTGGAGCCGGTTTGACCGCAAGAATTATTTCTACGCCGACTTGCCGCAGGGCTACCAGATCAGCCAGCTTTACCACCCGATCGTGGGCGAAGGGCAGCTGCTGATCGATGCGGACGAAAAGGCGGGCATCCCGGAGGACAAGATCATCGGGATTGAGCGCATTCACGTGGAGCAGGACGCGGGCAAGCTGATGCATGATCAGCACCCGACCATGTCCTATGTTGACCTCAACCGCTGCGGCGTGGCGCTGATGGAAATTGTGTCGAAGCCCGATATGCGCTCACCCGCCGAGGCCGGGGCATACGTGCGCAAACTGCGCGCAATCCTGCGCTATGTCGGCAGCTGCGATGGCAATATGGAAGAAGGATCGATGCGCGCCGACGTCAATGTCTCCGTGCGCCGTCCGGGCGAGGAATTCGGCACGCGGACCGAGACGAAGAATGTCAATTCGGTGCGGTTTGTCATGCAGGTGATCGAATACGAAGCCAGCCGTCAGGTCGATGTGATCGAAAGCGGCGGGCGGATCGTGCAGGAAACCCGGCTGTTCGACCCCGGCACCGGCACCACGCGCACCATGCGTAGCAAGGAAGACGCGCACGATTATCGCTACTTCCCCGATCCCGATTTGCTGCCGCTGGTGCTGGAGGAGGATTTCCTCGCCGATTGCCGCGCCTCGCTCCCCGAACTGCCCGATGCCAAGCGGCGGCGCTATGTCGAGGTGCTTGGCCTCACGCCCTATAACGCGCGCGAGTTGACCGCCGAGGTGGAAACCTTCGCGCGGTTTGAAACGCTGCTGGCTGAAACCGCCAAAGTGATTGGCAAGGGCGAGGCGGCGGTCGCCACGCAGGTCGCCAACTGGTCGCTGTCGGTCGCGCCGGGGGTGATGAAGGCGCTGGGCGATGAAGCTGACCCCGCAAATGCCACGGCTGCCGCGCAGGCGAGCATCCTTGCAATGCAGGACAAGGGCGAAATCAGCGGCGGGCAGGCCAAGGAAATCTTTGAAATCGCGCTCAAGACTGGCCGCGACCCGGCGGAAGTTGCGGACGCCGAAGGGCTGAAACAGGTCAGCGACACCGGCGCGATCGAAGCCGCCGTGGACGCGATTATCGCCGCCAACTCTGACAAGGTCGAACAGTACCGCGGCGGCAAGGAAGCGCTGTTCGGCTTCTTCGTCGGCCAGACGATGAAGGCGATGCAGGGCAAGGCCAATCCGGGTGTGGTGAACCAGTTGCTGAAGGACAAGCTGGGCTGACCGCGGGGGCGGCCTGATGGGCCTCTCCATCATCCTGATCCAGCCCGAAATCCCCGGCAACACCGGGGCGGTGGGGCGTACCTGTGTGGCGTTGGGGATGGAGTTGATCCTGATCCACCCGCTTGGCTTCGACATTTCCGACAAACAGGTGAAGCGTGCAGGGCTGGATTATTGGCCCCACGTCAACCTGACCGAATATGCCAATTGGGAGGCGTTCCTCGCGGCGCGCACCCCGCGTCCCGATCAGCTGTTCCTGTTCGAGGAATTCGGCAGCCGCAGTTTCTATGAACCCGACTATCCCGACGATGCGATGCTGGTGTTCGGGCAGGAAACCAAGGGCATCCCGCAGCCCATCATTGACCAGAACCCCGACCGACTGTTCCACCTGCCGATGCGGTCAGACGTGATCCGCTCGCTCAACCTCGCCAACACCGTGGCGGCTGCGGCGTATCAGGCGCTGCGGGGGAAGCTGTAACCCAAAGGGCCGCCGGATCGCTCCGACGGCCCTGCGGGATTACGCCAGCGAGGTTTACTTCGCCGCCAGCCTTGTGCGCGCGTTCTTGGCAAATTCTTCGAAATTGGCCTTGTAGACGCTGACCAGTTCATCGAGCGCAGCGATCGCGTCTTCGCCTTCCTTGGGTGGAAACAGGCTCAATCCGTTGCCGCCCCATGCCTTGTATTCCTTGTCGATTTTCTGGTCATTGCCGAACTGGCGCACCATGAACAGCGTCCGCAGCGAGCGGCCATAGATCGCCGCCTTCTGATAGAATACATCGGCCACGATCAGTTCCGAATAGCATGCCGAGGTGGAATCGGCGCGGCGTTCCTTGACCTTGTTCATGGTCTTGCGTTCGAGCGGGGTTTCGTGCCGGATGATGGTGGTGCCCGGCGTAAGTTTCAGCAGCGTGCGCAGGTCGAGATCCTGCAATGCGTCAAGCTGCGACGGGCTGTCCAGCGCGCTCGCCAACAAGGTCTTGTTGTTGGCATCCTTGCCCGAGTTGATCGCGGAATTGAGCAGGCCCGGCCCGAGCAGACCCGATGTCAGCGATTGCATCCGTTCTGCCGGCCAGACATGCAATTCGCAGCCATCCGCCGCCACTTCGGGCAACAGGCCCTTGGCACTGGGGGTATAATCTGCGGGCGCGTCCTGCGCCTGAGCAATGGCGGGTGCCGAGGCGGCCAAAACCAATCCGGCAGCCAGCAATATCGGAAATTTCATCAGGTTTACCTTTCAATCCGTGCCGCAGCACGCGTCTGTAAATTATGCTTTGAAACCCTATTTCTTCTTCTTTTTGGGCGGGCGGTTCAGCGCCTCACCAAACCCGTTCACGGTCTTGCCATAGGCGAGCCGGATTTCCTCAAGTGCGGCATCAAGCTGTTCGGGTTCCTGAGGCGGAAACCGTTCCAGCTTGTGCTGCACATATGTGCCAAAACTGCGGGTCGATGCGTCGCTGCCGTCAAACTTACGAAAGCGGAAAATCGCCTTGAAGTATTGACCGGCAAAGACGTCATCCTGAAAGAATACATCGTCGGTGACCAGTTCGGCATAGCAAGGCGGCGAAGCTGGCATCAGTCGGCCAGCGGTCGTCCGGATCACGCGGCTGGGCAAAGGTTGATCGTGCACCACAACCGCGTAGCCTTGCAATTGCAGGATCGCAGCAACGTCCAGCCCGTGCAAAATGTCGACCTGGTCTTTTGACGACAAAATGGATTCGGGCAATTTGCGATACCCATCGCGCCCCTGGATCGCGCCATCGACGATCCCGCCGTGGAACCAGCCATTATAGGTTGAGCGCACCGCACCGGCAGGCCAGACGTGCAATTCGCAAACGGCCACGGCGGTCGGCTGATCTGTATCAGCTGGTTCATCCTGTGCCGCATTTAGCGGCGCTCCGAAGGCAAGGACCGTGCAGCCGATGGCCGCAAAAATGGCTGACTTCACGCGATTCCCCCAAGCCGTAGAGGTGTGAAATATCCGTGACCCAAACCCATGGCAAGCGGCATCAGCGGCGGTGCACCGCTATTTCACTTTTGGCGTAACGTGAGAAGCGTGCGCTATATTCAATATATTGATAAATAACATCTAAATACATAAATTATGAGCTATCGGCGGTGAAGGATTGTTCGCAGCCTCGCATTCCAGCGCGTAATGCTTCGGCATCGCGGCGCACTGGTAAATCCTTGCGCGCAATCGAACCGCGCGCGATGGGGTTGGGGCGACCTGCACAACCGCAGCAAAGGACAGCGCATTGACCCAGACACTCCTGCTGGTTGGCGGCGGGCACGCGCATGTTGCGGTGCTGGCGGACTGGACCGCGCGCGGCGTGCCTGCGGACACGCGCACTCTATTGCTGACCCCGCAGCCGACATTGCGCTATTCGGGCATGGTGCCGGGCTGGATCGTAGGGCAGCATAGCCGCGATGAGGCGCTGGTCGATCTGGCCGCGCTGGCGCAGCGTGCCGGGGTTGAACTGGTGCTCGATTCCTGCACCGGGCTTGATCCCGATGCCCGGCGCGTGCGCACGGCGGGGGGAGGGGAAATTGCCTTTGACATCGCATCATTCGACACCGGCGGCGAAGGGCGCGGCGCGGCGCTGCTGGGCGATGATCCGCGCCTGATCGACGTGCGCCCGATTGGCGGCTTTGTTGATCGCCTCGCGCTGCTGCCTGCGCTTGGCCATGTGGTGGTGGCGGGCGGCGGTGCGGGGGGCGTGGAACTGGCCTTTGCCATTTGCAACCGCAAGGATGCTGGCACCGCGCCGCAAGTGGCGCTGGTAACTGGGCGCGACGGCCTGCTCCCCGGCTTTGCGCCCGCTGTGCAGCGCAGGGTTGCGCATGCGCTGGCGCGGCAGAAAATTGCGGTGCACCGCGATGATGCCCATCTGGAAAACGGCGCGATCATGGCGGGCGCGGTATCGCTCGAACCGGCCGATGCGATCATCACCGCGATAGGCAGTGCGGCGCCGGGCTGGGCGAAAGACAGCGGACTGGCGGTGGACGGCGCGGGCTTCATCAGCGTTGACCAGCATCAGCAATCCCCCTCGCACCCGCACATCTTTGCCGCAGGAGACATCGCCGCACGGATCGACCGTCCGCTGGCCCATTCGGGCGTGCATGCGGTGTTTGCCGGCCCCGTGCTGGCCGCCAATCTGCGCAGCGCGCTGGCGGGAGCGGAGCCGCGCGCCGCCTATCGCCCGCGCGCCAACAGCCTATATCTGATGAATACCGGCGACGGATCGGCAATTGCCAGCTACGGCCCGCTCTCAGCCGAAGGGGCTTTCGTGCTGCGCCTGAAGCACTGGATCGACAAGCGCTGGATTGCGAAATATGCTGCACTTGCGAAACAGGCGTAACTTGCGCCGCAATGGCGGCGAATTGGGGGGCAAGGAGTTCGTTTTGAAAAAATTTGCAATTCTTGCCGCGCTGGCTGCGCTGGTGGCCGCCTATTTCATTTTTGATCTTGGCCAGTATCTCACGCTCGACGGGATCAAGGCGCTCGCCGCCGATGTAGCCGCGTTTCAGCAGCGCAATCCTGTCGCGGTGATCGCCGGGTTCTTCCTCGCCTATGTGGTGGTGACAGCCGCTTCGTTTCCCGGTGCAGCGATCCTGACGCTGGCGGCGGGCGCGCTGTTCGGATTGCCAGGGGGCACGGTGCTTGTCTCCTTCGCGTCAACCATCGGGGCGACGCTGGCGTTCCTGTCATCGCGCTATGTCCTGCGCGACACTATCGAGGCGCGCTTTGGTGAGCGGTTGAAGGCGATCAACGCCGGACTGGAGCGGGACGGGCCGTTCTACCTGTTTTCCTTGCGGATGATCCCGGTGTTCCCGTTCTTTGTCGTCAATCTGGTGATGGGCCTGACCCGCATCCGCACCTGGACTTATGCTTGGGTGAGCCAGCTGGGGATGCTACTCGGCACCATTGTTTACGTGAACGCGGGCACGCAGCTTGCGCAGATTGACAGCTTGTCGGGCATTGCCTCGCCCGGCGTGCTCGCGAGTTTTGCGCTGCTGGGCATCGTGCCGTGGCTGGCCAAGGGGATTATCGGGGTGATCAAACGGCGCAAGGTCTATGCCGGGTTCACCAAGCCCAAAAAGTTTGACCGCAATCTGGTGGTGATCGGCGGCGGTTCGGCGGGGCTTGTCTCGGCCTATATCGCCGCGCAGGTGAAGGCGAGCGTCACGCTGGTCGAGGCCAAGGACATGGGCGGCGATTGCCTCAACACTGGCTGCGTGCCGTCTAAGGCGCTGATCAAAAGCGCCAAGGTCGCCGCGATGATGCGAAATGCCGACAAATACGGGCTGGAAGCGAGCGAACCCAAGGTGCCGTTCAAGGCGGTGATGGCGCGGGTGCTGGACACGATCAAGACGATTGAACCGCACGATTCTGTCGAACGCTACACTGAACTCGGCGTCGATGTGGTCAAGGGTTATGCCAAGATCATCGATCCGTGGACGGTTGAAATTGCGAGGAATGATGGCGGCACCCAGCGGCTTACCACCCGCAGCATCATCATTGCATCGGGCGCGGAGCCGGTGGTGCCGCCGATCACGGGGATCGAAGACAGCGGCTACCTCACCAGCGAAACGCTGTGGGATACCTTTGCCAAGCTGGATAAAGCGCCCGCGCGGGTCATCATCCTTGGCGGCGGGCCGATTGGGTGTGAATTGTCGCAGGCGCTCGCGCGGCTCGGTTCCAATGTCACGCAGGTTGAAATGATGCCCGATTTGCTGGGCCGCGAAGATGCGGACGTGTCCAGCCTTGCGCGCAGCGTGCTGGAGGAATCGGGCGTCACTGTGCTTACCGATCACAAGGCGGTGCGGGTCGAAGACGGCGCGCTGATCGCCGAACATGGCGGGCAGGAAGTGCGCATCGCCTATGATGCGCTGATCGTCGCGATCGGACGCAAGGCGCGGCTGACCGGGTTCGGGCTGGAGGATATCGGGGTCGATACCAACCGCACCGTCACTACCGATGAATTTCTGGCGACCAGGTTCCCCAATATTTTTGCCGCGGGCGATGTGGCGGGGCCGTATCAGTTCACCCACACCGCCAGCCATCAGGCATGGTATGCCAGCGTCAACGCGCTGTTCGGCACCTTCAAGAAGTTCAAGGCCGATTACCGCGTGATCCCGGCAGTGACTTTCCTCGATCCTGAAATCGCGCGGGTTGGCATCAACGAACGTGAGGCGGCAGAGCAGGGCATCGCGGTTGACGTGACCCGTTATGACCTCGACGATCTCGACCGGGCGATTGCCGAAAGCGAAACCAAGGGTTTTGTCAAAGTGCTGACCGCGCCGGGCAAGGACAAGGTGCTGGGCGCGACCATTGTCGGCGCACACGCGGGCGAGTTGCTGGCCGAATATGTGCTGGCGATGAAGCACGGGATCGGGCTAAACAAGATCCTCGGCACGATCCATTCCTATCCGACCATGGCCGAAGCCAACAAGTTTGCGGCAGGAAACTGGAAACGCGCGAACAAGCCGGAAGGCGTGCTGAAATGGGTTGAACGCTACCACGCATGGCGACGCGGCTGATCGCTCTGCACATCGGGAGAACGAGAGATGCTTACCAAGATTTCCCTGCTGATCATGCGGGTGGGAACCGGAATGCTGCTGGTGCTGTGGGGCGGGGCGCGTCTCTTGAAAGAGGGTATGGGCCCCCATCTGGCCAACAAATACTACGGCGGGATTGGTGCTGACAGCACGCTGCAGCTCGCCTTTGCCGGGTTTGAAGTGGTGCTGGGCCTGCTGGTGGTGTTGGGCCTGTTTCGCAAATATAGCCTGATCGGATCAGCGGTGATTCTGGTTGGCGGTGTGCTGCCGATCTGGCGGCACTTCCTTGATCCCTATGGCCAATACCTGTTTGCCAAGCCCGAAGACGCAAACCTGCTGTTCTTCCCTTCGCTGACGGTGGCGGGCGCGGCGCTGGCGCTGATTGCGTTGCGCGATTCCGATACGCTGGCGCTCGATAATCTGTTCGGCAAAAAGCGCTGACACCGCCGCAGACAGGAGCAGAATTTGGAACTGTTTGACCAACTGCGAGGTCTGATCGGCCTCGCGGTGCTTGTCGCGCTCGCGTGGGGTTTCAGCGAAGATCGCCGCGCCCATCCCGGCTGGCGCTGGATGCTGGGCGCGCTGGCGTTGCAAGGGCTGCTGGCGGTACTGATCGTGCGGGTGCCAGTGGTGTGGCAGGCGGTGGGCCTTGCCAATTCTGCGGTCAGCGCGATTGAACAGGCGACGCTCAAGGGCTCATCCTACATGTTCGGCTATCTCGGCGGGGCGCCGCTACCTTTCGCGCTGGCAGACGGCGCGCAGCCGCCGCTGATCATCGCGTTCCAGATTCTGCCGCTGGTAATCGTGTTTTCCGCGCTCGCCGCGCTGCTGTGGCATTGGGGGGTGCTGCGCTGGCTGGTGAACGGCCTGTCGTTCCTGCTCCGCCGCTCGCTGGGCGTCAGCGGCGTCGTCGGCCTGTCGGGCGGGGCGAGCATCTTCCTTGGCGTGGTGGAAGCGCCGCTGGTCACGCGCGCCTATTTCGACCGGATGACCCGCGCGGAACTGTTTCAGGTCATGGTGCTGACGATGGCGACCATCAGCGGCGCGATCTTGATCCTTTATGCCACCACCTTGCGCGAAACCGTGCCCGATGCGGTGGGTCACATGATCTCCGCCTCGTTGATCTCGCTCCCCGCCGCGTTGCTGATTGCGCGGCTGATGGTGCCGGGAACGCCGGAGGACGCCAAGACGGCGGTGGAGAAGGATGAACCCGGCCTGCGTTACGAATCCAGCATCGACGCGATTGTCAAAGGCACGATGGACGGCATGGCGCTGTTCCTCGCGGTGATTGCGGTGATCATCGTGGTGTTTGCGCTGGTGGCGCTGACCGATCAGGTGTTGGCGCTGCTGCCCTTGATCGATGGCGAGGCGATCAGTCTCAAACGCGTGATGGGCTGGGTGTTCGCGCCGTTCATGTGGCTGCTGGGCGTGCCGTGGGGTGAGGCGCAGGCGGCGGGCGGGTTGATGGGCACCAAGGCGATCCTCAACGAATATGTCGCCTATCTTGAACTCGCCGCGCTGCCCGATGGCACCTTTGGCGCGCGCAGTCTGCTGATCGTCACCTATGCGCTGTGCGGCGTGGCGAACCTCGCCAGCGTCGGCCTGCTGGTATCGACCATCGGCACCCTGTGCCCCGAACGCCGCGCCGAAGCAGCGGGGCTGGGGATGAAAAGCTGGCTGGCCGGCAACCTCGCCACCGCGATGACAGGGGCGTGGATCGGGCTGGTGAGTTGGGGCGTATAGCCGATGCTTGACGCCAAACTGCGCCCGTTGATCGACCCGCCGCTTAATTGGGCGGGGCGCATGCTTGCGGGGGTTGGGGTGACTGCCAACGGGCTGACCTTTACCGGGCTGGTGCTGGGGCTGGCGGGCGCGGCGGCGATTGCCTTTGGCCATATCGGCTGGGGGCTGGGGCTGATCCTTGCCAACCGCGTGGCCGATGGGCTGGACGGCGCAGTGGCGCGGGTGCGCGGGCCAAGCGATCTGGGCGGTTATTTCGACATCGTCGCCGACTTTGCGTTCTACGTGTCGATCCCGCTCGGCTTCGGGGTGTTGGCGGCGGAAAATACCCTGCCAGCGTTGGTGCTGGTGGCGAGTTTCGTGCTGACCGGGGTCAGTTTCCTCGCCTTTGCGGTGATCGCGGCCAAGCGCGGCGAGGAAACCACTGCGCACGGGCGCAAGAGCTTTTTCTATTCCACTGGGCTGGCCGAAGGTACCGAAACCATCGCGCTGTTCATCGCGATGTGCCTGTTTCCGGCGTGGTTCCCGGTGCTCGCCTATGGCTATGCCGCGCTATGCGTGCTGACCGTGTTTCAACGCAGCGCGCTGGCGGCGGCGGCGTTTCGCGACTGACGCGACGCCCCGATTTTAAAACCGCACGTCCGTCCGTCCTGAGCCTAGCGATATCTACCGGCTGGCCGATCCCAGCCGCGCCTCGGTGCGGCTGCGCAGTTCGATGATCCGCGCGGTATTTGCGCCCATATCGCTGCGGCCCACCCGGCTGACCGAGCGAAAATCGATCTGCGCATCGCCAACGCGGGCGACCACATCATCCTTGAATCCGAACCAGAAGGTTCCCGCCACGCCTTCAACCATTCCGGCCTCGGCATCGCTGCGGATGTCTTTCAGCCCCATCGCGTCCATCGCGGCTTTTACCGCGGCCACGCCTTCGGCCTTGCTCGCGCCGCCAAGTGGCAGCGGAGCGGGGCGATCCTTGCGGTCGGTGATGATCTGCGCGTGTGATTTGATCGCGAGTTCAGGCGGCACGCTCTGGTAAAGTTCCAACTGGCCCAGCGGGGTCTGGTAATCGCTCAGCGGATTGGCACCCGCAGCCTCACGCGCGGCCATCGTTTCGGCTGAGAACGCGGGCGGATTGGCGGTATCGGTGGCGATATCGTGGATCGGGTTGTCGCCTGCCGCGCTTCTCGCAGCGCTGAACATTACGAACACCGCTCCCGGCACCAGCAGACCGATAATCGCGACCGCCAACAACCCGTTGCGGCGCGGTTTGGTGCGCAGGGCGATAATCAGCGATATCAGCGCGGCCAGCGCGACGACCCCCAGCAGGATCACGCCTCCTCCAAATGACAATGACACCAGCCCGGTCTGCCAGCTCCACACCCCGATTTTCGTGCCAAGCGCGGCAACCGCGAAATACAACGGAAGGAACGCCAGCAGGGCGAGGACGATCTTGGTGTGCCAAGGCAGATTTTTCATCATGGACACCTTTTAACGCGCACGCTGCGTATATCAATCTTTGGCAATCATGATCCGCGAACCCGCGCTTTCCATGCCCGAAATACTCGGTTATGGCGCGTTGGCGGACACAAAGAACCCGTAGTTCAAAGGATAATTATCGATGAAACGCGATTTCCTGTTGGGCGCTGCGGCGCTGGCCAGCCTGACCACTCTTGCGGCTTGCGGCGATGGCGCCGCTGATCAAGCCCCGGCTGCAACAGCTGCGCCTTCGGTTGCTGCTGCCGCGACCGCTGAAGTTGCGGCGACGGTGGATTTCGCCAGCATGACCACCGATGCCGCCGCCGGTGAAAAGACCTTCGCGCTGTGCCGTTCGTGCCATGTGCTCGAAGAAGGCGTAAACCGCGTCGGCCCGTCGCTGCATAATATTGTCGGCAGCACAGCAGGTTCGGTGGCCGGTTACAATTACTCCGACGCCAACAAGAACAGCGGCGTGACCTGGACGACCGAGACGCTGTTCGAATATCTGGCAAGCCCCAAGGCATTCATGCCGGGCACCAAGATGGTGTTTCCGGGCATCAAGAACGCGCAGGACCGCGCCAATCTGGTCGCTTATCTCGAAAGCCAGTCTAAGTAAGTTTTCGCCTTCGGGCCAGAGACAAAGGGGCGGTGTGGGCAACCACGCCGCCCTTTTTCGTTGGCGGCGATCAGGCGGGGGTGCTGCCGGAATCGGCGGGGCAATGGCGTTGCAGATAGTCCGCATGGCTGGGCAGGCCCGCAACGCTGCGTTCGATCACATTGCGCAGATTGGCGAGGAATTCGTCCAGCTGCGCCGGGGCGATCTGATCGGCCATCGGGTCGTAATCGGCGGGCATGATGCCTTGGCCCAGCATTACCTGAACCCAGCTTGCCTCGCGGAACAGATCATCGGCATCGCGCCCGACCCGGCCCGATGCGGCGAACAGTTCCAGCTTGTGCGTGACGCTGTCGGGCACCGCCATATGCTTGCAATAACGCCAGAACTCGGTGTCCTCACGATCGGTGCGGTGGTAATGCAGGATCAGGAAATCGCGGATCTGGTCAAATTCGGCCATGCAGCGGCGGTTGAATTCGGCGCGTTCAGCAGCGGCGTTTTTGCCGCGCGGGAACAGCTGGATCAAACGGCTGACATGGGATTGGATCAGGTGGATGCTGGTCGATTCCAAGGGCTCCAGAAACCCGCTCGACAGCCCGATGCTGACGCAATTCTGCGCCCATAATGCCTCGCGCCGCCCGGTGGTGAAGCGGATCGGGCGCGGGTCGCCCAGCGGTTTGGTATCCAGCCCCGCCAGCAGCGTGTCGGCCGCCGTATCATCATCCGTAAACCCGCTGGCATAGACGTGCCCGTTGCCGGTGCGATGCTGCAAGGGGATGCGCCATTGCCAGCCCGCCGATTTGGCGGTGGCGCGGGTGAAGGGCACCAAAGTGGGCAGCCGCTCGCTTGGCACCGCCAGCGCCCGGTCGCACGGCAGCCAGTGCGACCAGTCCTGATAGCCCACCCCCAAAGCGCCGCCCAGCAACAGCGCGCGAAAGCCGGTGCAATCGACAAAGAAATCGCCTGCAACCCGCCTGCCATCATCAAGAGTGATCGCGGTGATATCGCCGCTCGTCCCGTCGCGCTCAACGCTTTCGACCATGCCTTCGGTGCGCGTTACCCCGCGCGCCTCGGCATAGTCGCGCAGGTGCAGGGCATAGCGGGTGGCATCGAAGTGATAGGCATAGGCCAGCCCTGCCATGGCGGTGTTGCCGACCCGATCGAGCTTACCGAACCGCGCCTGATCGGCCGCCAGCTGATGCAGCGAATAGTGCCACAGCCCGCGCGCGTCGGGCGCGGCTTCGCCCATGACGCTGCGCCGCCAGTAATGGTGAAAGGCAACATTGCCGAGGTTCAGCCCGGTATCGCCAAAGGTGTGCAGATAACGACTGCCGATCCGCCCCCAATCGACAAATTCGATCCCGAGTTTGTAGGTGCCTGACGCGCGCTGCAGGAATTCGTGTTCGTCCAGCCCAAGGATGGTGTTCAGTCGGATGATCTGCGGGATCGTCGCCTCGCCCACGCCGATGGTGCCGATCGCGTCCGATTCGACCAGTTCGATGGTGAGTCGCTGCCCCAGCAACCGGGCAAAGGCCGCAGCGGTGATCCAGCCCGCGGTGCCTCCGCCGACGATCACCAGTTTTTCAACGCCGCGCTCTGCCATGTGTTTGCCCCGCCTGTGCCTGTGCCTATTCCGCCGCCGGGCGGAAGAAAGCGTTGATCGTCAACCGCCCGGCGCGCGGATCAGCAACCAGCGCCGCCGCGTTATCGATCACTCCGCTATGCAGGATGTTGCCGCGATAGAACACTGCCTGATTGAAGGTGCCGGGCACCGCGTGCGTCCGTTCGAAATGCGGCGCGCCATCGGTGGTATAGGCGGCGGGCGGCAGGCCGGTGCGCGCGACATCTTCCTGCAACGCCTTGGCATAGCGCGGGAAATCCGTGGCCGACAACGCCTCCAGCCCGGTTGATCGGTGGCGGAAAAACGCCGTGCCGCCGTGCCTGGTGCGGTGGAGATAGAGCATCATCGCGATCTGGTTTGGATCGGTGCCATCGACGTGCGGAAGACGCTGGATCGGCAGCAGTTTGACGGGCGGTGTGGTGACGATCGAATACCACGCCTGCATTTCCCAACCCCGGGGCTGAGGGCCGAACCATTGATCGAGTCGCGGCGCAAGCTGGGTCAGCCAGCTCGCGCAAATTGCCGGATCAAGCGGTGCACGCAGCCCCGGATATTGCGGCGTGATTTGTGCAAAATCTTGCAAAAATGGTTTGGAAATGACCTTTTCGGGGGTTTCCAGAAGATCATCTACCGAAACAAGCAAATGATTATATGTGGAAAAATGTTCAACACGAGCCTGCGCGAGTGAGATGGCCCAGCCTTCCGCTGCAATCTGGTGCTGTGAAGGAGGGGGGCTGGCCATGTGGATCAGCCTATCAAATCCCCTGTTGATGTCCAAGCTGCATCAGCAATTAATTGATTAAGAACAAATAAAATGCGAAAATTAGAGGGCGCAGTCACCGCAGCGCGCGGGCTTTTCTGAGGCATGGCGGGCGGCGGCGGGCGTTCCTGCAAAAAACTGTGGCCAACAGGCAACAATTTGCTGCCTTGCGCCAAGCTTTTGCCCGAATTACGATCAGATTTCCTGAATTATAATGTTGTATATAAACAATTATATCAGTTTTTCAAAAGTCTGGCGAACGAATGCCGATTGGTGATTTACCTGCAAGCTGAGTTGCGTTATGAAAAAAACTGCAAAAGCGCACGTTCAATGTCGCTTGCGGGGAGAGGACTCTGATGAAAATGAACGGGATCAACGTAAACGCGCGCCTGCTGTGCGGGGCGGCGACCTTTCTGGCGCTGGCCGCGACCGGCGCACCGGCGCTGGCGCAGGACGCCGAAGAGCCGGTTGCTGTTGATGGCGCTGTGGATGGTGAGGCGATTGTCGTCACCGGCATCCGCAGCTCGATCCAGAGCTCGCTCGATGCCAAGCGCAGGGCGACCTCGATTGTCGAAGTCATTTCCGCTGAAGACATTGGCCAGCTGCCTGACCTTTCCATCGCCGATACACTGGCGCGTCTGCCGGGCGTGACCGCCCAGCGCGTGCGCGGACGTTCGCAGCAGATCTCGATCCGTGGCCTCGGCCCCGATTTCAGCCTCGCGCTGCTCAATGGCCGCGAAGTGGTGTCGGCGGGCAACAACCGCGGGATCGAATTCGATCAGTTCCCGTCCGAACTGATTGCGCAGGGCGTGGTCTATAAGACCGGCGATGCGCAGTTGGCGGCCATCGGCATCGCGGGCTCGGTGGATCTGCGGACGATCAAGCCGCTCGATTCCAAAAAGCGTCAGATCAGCGTCTCGGGCACCTACACCATCAATGATAATGGTTCGCTCAACCCGGATTTCGGTGATGACGGCTACCGCTTCTTCGCGTCCTACATTGATCAGAACGCGGCGGGCACGCTCGGCTGGTCGTTGGGTGCAACCATCCAATCAATTCCAACCCAATTCGTGTCGCGCGAACTCAAGACCAACGAATTTCAGGTTGAGCGCACCCCCGAAGGCGTGAATTTCCCGCGCGACAACCCGCGTCAGGGCGCGGTGAGCCGCGAGTTTGAGCGCACCTCGATCACGGGCGCGTTGCAGTTCGAACCGACCGACCGGTTTTCGCTATCGATCGACGGCTTCTACACCGATACCGACGATTCGGGCATTTTCCGCGGCACCGAAACGCCGATTGCCGCATGGAGCACCAATGGCGGCGCGGTGGTTGAAAGCGTCACCGGCAGCGGCCCATTTGCCGATTCGGCAACCTTTTCCAACGTCTTCCCAATCCTGCGCACCGATACCGAAGGTTCGAAGTCCGAAATCTTCGCCATCGGCGGTAACCTGGAATGGAACGCGACCGACAACCTCGGCTTCGTGCTCGATTATGGCTATTCGAAGCTTGATCGCAACGACATCGATTTTGAATCCATGGCTGGCACCGGGCCCAACGGCAGCGGTGCGTCCGATACGCTGACCTTCAACTTCCTCGAGAATGGCCAATACACCATCGACAGCCTGCTCGACTACACTGATCCAGGCACTGTGCTGCTCACTGATCCGGGTGGGTGGGGCCAGGTCGGCTTTATCAAAGAACCGAAGATCAACGACGAACTGAACCAGTTGCGGGCGGAAAGCTATTGGCAGTTTGACGGCGGGATCATTGACCGTATCACTGTTGGCTGGCTTTATACCGACCGTAAGAAGGACTTCGATTCCAACGAAGCCTTCCTGCGCGCCACTCCGGCGTTTGGCACGGGCGGTTTGCCCATTCCAGCCTCGGCGATCCTCGGCACGACCAAAACCAAAAGTCTGGGCATGGATATCATCGCCTATGATCCGTCGAGCTTCCTGACCGATGGCACCTATCTGGTGGAAAAGGCGACCTTTGATACCGAGTGGAAGGTGGATGAAGAAGTTCACAATTTCTACATCCAGGCTGACATCGACGGTGATCTCGGTTCGGTTCCGGTGCGCGGCAATGTCGGTCTGCGCTATGCCGATACGGATCAGTCATCGACCGGCACGATTGGCGGCGGGTTGGTGAACACTGTCAGCGAAAGCTATGACAACTGGCTGCCGAGCGCCAACCTGGCCTTCGAAGTCATGCCCGATCTGTTTGTCCGGATCGCGGCGGCCAAGACCATTACCCGCGCGCGGCTCGATCAGATGACCGCGAACCAGAACATTGGCTTCAACACCCAGAGCTGCATCGACACAACGGGCGACCAGCGCCCTGATACGGTGGTCGGGTTCAATCCGCCTTCGCTGGTGTGTTTCAATCTGGGCGGCGGCAACCCGGCGCTGCGGCCTTACAAATCGACCTCCTATGATATCTCTGTCGAAAAATATTTCTCGCCTGGTACGGCGATCATTGTCGCAGGCTTCCACAAGGAGCTGTCGGACTGGATCATCGATTTCAGCGAGTTGACCGATCTGACCCAGTCGATCCAAAATTTCGGGGCGGGCGGTATCCTGCAGACCAACCCCGAAGTCGCCACCGGCATCTTCAACGGCCCGGTCAACTTTGCCGATGGCACAATCACCGGGGTTGAAGGCACGGTGCGCCTAGATTTTGGCGACCTGGTCGATGCGCTTGACGGGTTTGGCGGGTTCTACTCGATCACCTATGCCGATGCCGAGGTGGAAAACGAGAACTTCAACCCGCTGGCTATTCCCGGCCATTCGGAAGTCACCTGGTCGGGCGATATCTTCTACGAAAAGCATGGCTTCCGCGCCAAGCTGGCAGCGCGCTATCGCGATGGGTTCCTGTCGGAAGTGCAGAACTTTGACGGGTCGCTGTCGGGTGCCAATGCCCGCAACGAAACCATTTTCGATGCACAGATTGGTTATACCTTCGAAAAGCCGGGCAGCTTCCTCGACGGGGTCGGTATTCTGGCCGAGGTGTTCAACCTGACCGATGCGCCGTTCGTGACCGAAAACGACCTGTTCGATGCAAACGGTCAGAAGACCGGCACATTTGCGAGCCGCCACGAACTTTACGGGCGGACGTTCAACTTCACGATCCGCAAGAACTTCTGACGCAGACACCCTCGGGTCGCTCCGGGGTAAAAAGAGGGGCTCGCCAGCAATGGCGGGCCCTTTCGTTTATGGCGGCTGAGGAGTTTTTCGGCGAAGTTTGAGAAGGCGTTCTAGCCCCGGTTAGACCCCCTCTAGACCCCCTCTAGGTCGATGTTTCACGTGAAACATTCGCCCAAATGGTCAGGCTGTGGGTAGCGGCGCGGCGCAGTGGCGGGCGATGAATTCGCCGTGGCTCGGCATCGCCGCCACCGCCTCGTCCATAGCAGAGCGGATTTGCGCCAGCCGCTCGGCCACCGGAACCCCGCTGCGCATCGCGGCGAGCGCGGGCGCGCGGCCCGGCACGATCCCTTGCCCCAGATATACCGCGATCCAGCTGGGATTGGTGAACAGCTCACGCTCGTCCGAAACCAGCAGGCCATAATCGCGAAAATGGTCGATCTTGTATTGCAGGCTGTCGGGGATCGGCATCGCCGCGCAGTAACGCCACAGCTCGGAATCGTCGCGCTCGCTGGCTTTGTAATGCAGGATCAGGAAGTCGCGGATGCGTTCATATTCCGCCGTGGTTTGCGCATTGTATTCGCGCGCTAAAAGCGGCGACATCGCGCTATCGGGCAGCAGCGCGATCAGCCGCAGAATGCCATATTGGATGAGGTGCAGGCTGGTCGATTCCAGCGGCTCCATGAACCCGGCGGACAGCCCGATGGCGACGCAATTGCGCTTCCAGAATGCGCGCCGTCTGCCCGCGACAAAGCGCAAGGGACGCGGGTCGGCCAGCGGCCTGCCATCCAGCGTGGCGAGCAATTCGGCGCTGGCTTCATCCTCGGAAATAAACTGGCTGCAATGGACATAGCCATTGCCGGTGCGGTGCTGCAACGGGATGCGCCATTGCCAGCCCGCAGCCTTCGCGGTGGAACGGGTATAGGGGGTGAAGTCGCCGCTTTCGCAGGGCACAGCCACCGCGCGGTCACACGGCAGCCAGTGCTGCCAGCTATCGTATCCGGCTTCCAAAGCGTCCTCGATCAAAAGCCCGCGAAAGCCGCTGCAATCGATGAAGAATTCGCCCGCGATGGCGGTGCCATTTTCCAGCGTCACGCTGTCGATGAAGCCATCCTCGCCGCGCAAGCTGACATCGACCACGCGCCCTTCAACCCGCGTCACCCCGCGCGCCTCGGCAAAGCGGCGCAGGAAGGCGGCATAGCGTGTCGCGTCAAAGTGATAGGCGTAATCGAAGGTCGATTGGATCAGGCGTCGGTCGGCGGAGGGGTGGGTAAACTTTCCCGCTTTGGCCATCGCCCAGCACATCGCAAAATCGTCAATCGGGCCAGCAACGCGGCCTTCAAGATATTCGCGCATCCAGTGGTGATAGAACGGAACCTGGTCGAATTCAGCGCCATATTGGCCGAAGGGGTGGAAGTAGGAATGCCCTTGCCGCCCCCAGTCGACGAACTCGATCCCGAGTTTGAACGATCCCTGCGTCTCACGAACGAAGGTCGCCTCGTCGATGCCGAGGCGGTGGTTGAAGTTGCGGATTGGCGGGATGGTTGCCTCACCCACGCCGATGGTGCCGATGGCGTCGGATTCGATCAGGGTGATCGCGCATTCACTGCCAACCGCATCGGCCAGCGCCGCCGCGGTCATCCACCCGGCACTGCCACCGCCGACGATTACGATGCTTTTCAGGGGGCTGGGCTTATCCACTTTACCCGCCGCAGCTTTCGCGGATCAGCAGGCTGGTTTCCAGCCGCTGCGAAATCGCCGGTCCATTGCCCTTGTCCATCAGTTTCGACACCAGCATCCGCCCGGCAAGATTGGCGTCCTGATCGATGGTGGTCAGCTGCGGGGTGACAAGCCGCGCGGCCGGGATATTGTCGTAGCCGACTACCGAGACGTCTTCGGGCACCCGCATTCCCGACCGCGTCAGCGCGCGGATTGCACCGATTGCGATGAGGTCGCTGGCGGCGAATACCGCGTCAAATTGCAACCCGCCGGCAATCGCGCTGCGGATCGCGGCCTCGCCGGAATGGACTTCGAAATGGGCGGGCAGGATCAGCGCGTCATCAAACGGCAGGCCTGCGCGTTCCAGCGCCTGCTTGTAACCGCGATAGCGCTGCTCGGCCTCGGGCGCTTCGGTATCGCCAAGGAACAGGATGCGCTTGTGGCCCAGCCGGGCAAGGTGCGCGGTCGCGCGTCTGCCGCCAGCGACATTGTCCGATCCAATCGCGCAATATTGCGCATCGGGAAACTCTGCCCCCCACACCACAAACCGGTTGTCGCGCGCGGCCAGCGCGTTGAATTCGTGGTGGAGCGAGCTTTGTCCGATAAAGATCACCCCGGTCGCGCGGCTGGTGCTCATCGCGTAATCAAGATCGGCGCCCGCGCGCGGGCTAAGATGGCTGATCAAGAGGTCAGCATTGCGTTCGCGCGCGGCTTCGGCAACGCCGGCCAGCAGTTCGAGGAAGAACGGGTCGGCCACCCGGCTCGTCCGCGCCTGCGGAGCGGGAACGACCACCGCAATGGTCGCATCCGCGCCAATCGGCCCGCTCGGCATGGTAGCGCGGAACTCGTAATCATGCGCGCGGGCGATCTGCCAGATCTGCTGCTTGGTGCGCCGTTTGACCGAAGGGCTATCATTCAACGCGCGGCTGACGGTCGAGATCGATACGCCTGCCTCGCGCGCGATATCTTCCAGCGTGGCGCTGCGTTTGGTCAGGGTCGGATTATCCGCCATGCTTGGTTATTCGCCTGTCATCGCCGCCCAGTAACCCATGCCGGGGGCGAGCATATCCGGCATGGCACCACCATCGCCCACTGCGCTTTGCGTGGCAAGCAGGCGTGCGTTTTGCCAATTGGCGGGCGGCGACCAGACGCAAGGCACATCGCCCAGGTTAAAGGCGCATAATACGGTGTTTTCACCCTGTTGCCGGATGAAAGCGACGATATCCTCAGGCGTATCGAGCAGCGTAATATCTCCGCTGACCAAAGCCGGAAACTCCCGCCGCAAGCGCAGGATCCGATGTGCGTAAGCGAGGGTTGAGCCGGGGTCTGACGTCTGCGTGTCAACCGCAAAGCCCGCATGCGCCGGATCGGGTTTGAGCCAGGTGCGGTTTGCGCGGGAAAAGCCTGCCTGCGGTGCGGTTGCCTGCCACGGCATCGGCGTGCGCGCGCCGTCGCGGCCCAGGGTGTGCGGCCAGTTGGCGATGGCTTCGGGATCTTGCAGGTCTTCGAATGCGACCTTGCCCTGCGGCAGGCCCAGTTCCTCGCCCTGATAGATGATCGGATTGCCGCGCAGCGCCAGCAACAGCAGCAGGTTGAGCCGTGCGGCGCGAGCGTAATCGCCATCGCTGGCCCAGCGGGTGACAGCGCGCGGGGCATCGTGGTTGGAGAACGCCCACGAAGGCCAGCCTTCGCCCGGCTCCCCGCTCCATTGCGAAAGGGTCGCACGCACCAAGGGCGCGGTCAGGCGCGGGGCGTAGAGGAAATCGAAATTATAGGCCGAATCCAGCCGTTTTCCGCCTTGGGTAAAGGCCTTCATTTCTGCCAGCGGCTCCGGCCCGCCGACTTCGGCGACGGTGAAGCGGCCCGGATATTCATCGATCGTCGCCCGGATGCGTTCGAGGAATGCCGCAATATCAGGGTGTGACTGGTTGTAACGTTTAACCTGCATATCGAACGGGCGCGTCACTTGGCTGATCGGCAGACCTGACGGCGGATTGTCGCGCAATTCGGGATCATGCATCGAAAAATTGAGCGCGTCGAGACGGAACCCGTCAACCCCGTGCGCCAGCCAGAACCGCGCCACATTAAGCAGCGCGTCCTGAACTTCGATATTATGAACGTTCAGATCGGGTTGGCTGGTGAGGAAATTGTGCAGGTAATACTGTTTTCGCGGGCCATCCCACTGCCACGCCGATCCTCCAAACACTGATTGCCAGTTTGACGGCGGCGAACCATCGGGTTTGGGATCGGCCCAGACATACCAATCGGCCTTGGGATTGGTGCGATCCGCGCGGCTTTCCGCAAACCACGCGTGTTCATCCGAGGTGTGCGAATAGACCTGATCAATGATCACCTTCAGGCCGAGCGCGTGGGCCTTTTCGATGATCTGGTCGAAATCGGCAAAGCTGCCAAAGCTCGGATCAATCCCGCAATAATCGGCCACGTCATAACCGAAATCACGCATCGGCGAGGTGAAGAACGGCGAAATCCAGATGCCGTCTACGCCCAGATCGGCGATATAATCCAGCCCTTCGACGATGCCTGCAAGATCGCCGATCCCGTCACCCGTGGTGTCGCGGAAGCTGCGCGGATAGATCTGATAAATCACCGCGCCGCGCCACCATTGCGGATCGTGGTGAATGGCTGCGGCAGCAGCGCCAATCGCGGTTGCCATTAGTCGTTGTTCTCCAGAATGCAGGCGGCAAATCCAAACGGTGGCAGGGTAATGTGCACCGTCCCCGGCGCGGCCAATTGTGCAGGGCATTGGCCCAGCAACGGCGTGACGCCGCGCGCGCGGTAGCTTACCTCGACATTGCGCGAAAGCCCTGCTGCGCTGGTATTGAACACGATTAAAACACGCTCACCGCTGGCCGGATCGCGGCGCTCCACCGCCAGCAGACCCGGCGCTTCATGATCGAACGCGCGCACCTGCGACAGCCCCCGGCGCAGCGCCGGACTGGCCTTGCGCGCCTGTGCCAGCGTGCCGATCAACTGGTAGAGCGGATGGGCGGTGTCGAAATTGGCCGCAGCGGTGGTCGCGGCGGTGCCGACAAGCACGTTGTCATTATAGACGGCGACCTTGCTGGCGAACATATTCTCGCGCGCCAGCTGATCATTGCCGTCGCTGATGAAGCCTTGTTCGTCGCCGTAATAGACGGTCGGCACCCCGCGCAGCAGGAACAGCATGGCATGGCCCAATTTGACCCGCGCCAGCAGCTCGGTTTCGTCATCCGATCCGCTCATGTCGCGCACGAACATCGAAAACCGCCCGAAATCGTGATTGCCCAGAAAGGTCGGCAGACCCAGTGCGGTGGCCGCGCCGCCGGGATAGATCGCGTCTTGTTGCAGGAATTCCGCCATCACCCGCGGGCTGGCCGCGCCGCTGGCGATCTGCTGCGCGGCTTTGGCAAAGCCCATGTCGAGCGCATAGGGCAGGTGGCTTTCGGCCATGACCTGCGCGGCGAGCGTGGCGGTGGGTTCTTCGTAGGCAATCTCGCCAAAGATGTGGAAATGGTCGATCCCCTTGGCCTTTGCACGCGCCAGCATGGCGGGAACGAAAGCCTGCCAGAATTCGGGGTTCACGTGTTTGGCGGTGTCGATGCGAAAGCCGTCGATCCCGTAATCGTCGATCCACTGGCCGAAGATGTCGATCATTCCTGCAACCACGCGCGGGTTTTCAGTGGCGAGATCATCAAGGCCCGAAAAATCGCCATAAACGCTGCTTTCGCCGATCCAATGCGAATTGCCGCGGTTGTGGTAGAGGGTCACGTCATTGAGCCAGGCGGGCACCTTCACATCGCGCTCCGCCTCACGCACGAACGGGGTGTAGGCGAAGGTCGGATCGGTCAGGCCTGCCCAATTGGCAGGATCGGGGTTGTCGTCCCCGGCAAAGCCCGGATTGATCGGCGCGCCATCCGGCCCGCCGCGCCGGGAAAAGGGGTAATCCCCCTTGCTGCGGTAAGCATAGCCTGCCTGTTCACCTTCGACATAGTCGATCACGTCAGCGGTGTGATTGGTGATGATGTCCATATAGACCTTCATCCCGCGCGCATGGGCGGCATCGACGAAGGCCTTGAATTCGGCGTTGGTGCCAAAATGCGGATCGACACTGGTGAAATCAGTCACCCAATAGCCGTGATAGCCAGCGCTTTCTTCGCCCGGACGACCCTGAACCGGCTTGTTTTTGAACACTGGCGCAAACCAGATCGCGGTGATGCCCATGCCCTGAATGTAATCGAGCTGCTGTGTTAGCCCCTTCAGATCGCCGCCATGATAGAAGCCCTTGTGCGTGGGATCGAAGCCGTGATCGAGTGGCCCGCCACGGATGCCGCCGCGATCATTGGTTTTATCCCCGTTTTCGAATCGGTCGGGCAGAACGAAATAGATGATCTCGTCCTCTGGCAGGCGGTCACTGATGGGCGCGAGCGGCGCGTGTGTTGGGGCGATTGGCCCTTCGGCCACGGCGGTGCTTGCGCAAAACGCAGCGACAAGTCCCACGAAAATCCGCGTCATAATCCATCTCCCTTGGCGAAATGTTTTGCCATCATGAGCAAAATTTTGCAAATCTTTGTGGCATTGCTTAGCGGGAGTCTGAAATAGAATTAAATAACTGAAAAAACTATGAAATATTTCAGACATCTTCCTATAAACGAGTTTTCTCCGGAGAAATTTTGAAAGTTTATTGCAATTTTTTGCAGAACGTTCAAACTACACCCCTGCTGGCCAAGTCTGATCGCCGGGCGCAAGACCCGCGACATTACCGTCGGCGCGCAGCCGCGTCACGCCTCAGGCGGCGGCGCGCGGGGAAGAGGATAATTGACCATGACGCAAGCTGGCCGCAAGCCCGCGCTCAACCCGGCGCAAATCTGGAATATGAGCTTCGGCTTTCTGGGCATTCAGATCGGGTTCGATCTGCAAAACGGCAATGTCAGCCGCATTTTCCAGACTTTGGGCGCCGAAGTGGGCGATCTGGCGATCCTGTGGATCGCCGCGCCGATGACCGGGCTGATCGTGCAGCCGATTATCGGGCATTTGTCTGACAAGACCTGGGTTGGCTTCGGCGGGCAGTTCGGGCGGCGGCGGCCCTATTTCCTCGCGGGCGCGCTGCTCGCCACCTTTGCGCTGTTCGTGATGCCCAATTCGCCCGCGCTATGGGTGGCGGCGGGGATGCTGTGGATCATGGACGCCTCGCTCAACATCACGATGGAGCCGTTTCGCGCTTTCGTTGGTGACAACCTGCCCGATCGCCAGCGCACGGTCGGCTATGCCATGCAGAGCTTTTTTATCGGGGTGGGCGCGGTGGTGGCGGGCGCGCTGCCGTGGGTGATGACCAATTGGCTCGGCCTCAGTAATGTCGCGCCCGCCGGAGAGATCCCGCAGACGGTGCAATGGGCGTTCTATATTGGCGGGGCGGCGCTGCTGGCGGCGGTGGCGTGGACGGTGTTTACCACCCGCGAATATTCGCCCGAACAAATGGCCGGGTTTGAGGCGGCGCGAAGGCGCGAACTGGGGCTTGAAACCGCTGCGCCTGCGGCCACGCTGCGCAGCGCGGCGCAATTCCGCAAGGGCGCGATCATCTGGATCATCGCCGGGGCGGGGGTGGCCGCGTTTGTCGCGCTGGCCCGCAGCGGCGCGCGCCCGGCGTTTCTGGGCGGGATCGACATCGCGCAGGAGCTTTATGTGCTCGCTGCGCTGATCGCCGGGTTCGGCGCGGTGCAACTGGTCGCCAGCGTGCTGCGTTCGGGCGGGCGCAATGACAGCGGGTTCATGGAGGTGGTGAGCGATCTGTTCGCCATGCCCAAGACCATGCAGCAACTCGCCGTAGTGCAGTTTTTCAGCTGGTTCGCGATGTTTGCGATGTGGATTTACGGCACCCCCGCAGTCGCCGAATATCACTTTGCCGCGCCCGATCCGGCAACGCGCGGTTATCAGGATGCCGCCGATTGGTGGAGCCTGCTGGGATCGGTGCGCAACGGGCTGGCGGCGGCCGCCGCGCTCGGCTTTATCTGGATCGCCGCGCGGATTGATCGGCGGCGACTGCACGCGATCAATCTGCTGCTGGGCGCGGCGGGCTTTGCCGCGATGCTGCTGATCCGCGATCCGGCGCTGCTTTGGGTGGCGATGATCGGGGTGGGGATTGCCTGGGCGTCGATCGTGTCGCTGCCTTACGCGATTTTGGCGGGCTGCGTTCCGGCGGAAAAAATGGGCATTTACATGGGGGTGTTCAACATCTTCATCGTGGTGCCGCAACTGCTCGCGGCGACGGTGCTGGGCTTCCTCGTCACCAACCTGTTCGGGGGAGAGCCGATCTACGCGATGGTGATCGCGGCGGTCAGTTTTGTGCTGG
Organism: Porphyrobacter sp. MBR-155; assembly: GCF_040547625.1. Taxonomy (NCBI): domain Bacteria; kingdom Pseudomonadati; phylum Pseudomonadota; class Alphaproteobacteria; order Sphingomonadales; family Erythrobacteraceae; genus Porphyrobacter; species Porphyrobacter sp. MBR-155. The sequence continues at coordinate 77,577 of NZ_JBEPQB010000012.1, read as the reverse complement.
CGGCGATTGCGACATTGTTTGTCACCGATGAAGGGTCCGCGCCCCGAGGGGTGGTGCCGATGGAGGCAGCATGATGCGCCTTGCATTCGGCCTGATCGCCGCCCTCATGTCCGGTGCGCTCACCGCCGCCCCCGCACTGGCGCAGCCCGATTACGCGCCGCAACCGCTGGTCGCAATCGACAACGCCGATTGGACGCGCGATGCGGTGCTGTATCAACTCAACACCCGCCAATTCACCGCCGAGGGCACCTTTGCCGCAGCGCAGAAACACCTTCCGCGCCTAGCCGATATGGGCGTGGACATCATCTGGCTGATGCCGATTCATCCGATTGGTGAGCTGCACCGCAAGGGCACGCTGGGCAGCCCCTATGCCGTGCGCGATTACCGCGCGGTCAATCCCGAATTCGGCACCGAGGCGGAGTTTCGGGCCTTTGTCGATGAAGCGCACCGGCTGGGGATGAAGGTGATCCTCGATTGGGTCGCCAACCACTCGGCGTTCGACAATCCGCTCACGCAGACGCACCCCGAATGGTACACCCGCAGCCCCGAAGGCGCGTTGATGTCGCCGGTGGGCACCGATTGGTCGGACGTCGCCGATTTCGATTTCAGCCAGCCTGCCTTGCGCCAATACATGACTGAAAGCCTGGTCTATTGGGTGCGCGAATTCGGGATCGATGGCTACCGCGCCGACGTGGCCGGATACGTCCCGCTCGATTTCTGGGAGACCGCGCGCGCCGAACTCGACAAGGTCAAGCCGGTGTTCATGCTGGCCGAATGGGAACAGCGCGATCTGCACGCCCGCGCGTTTGACGCGACCTATGCGTGGAAATGGAAAGAGGCGATGCAGCGCCTTGCCAAGGACGGAAGCGGGGCGAGCGCGATCCGCAGCTATTACGCCGAACAGGCCGAAAGCTGGCCGCACGCCGCGATGCGCATGACCTATACCGATAACCACGATCAGAATTCGTGGGACGCGGTGGCGGCTGACATTTACGGCCCGGCCTACGAAGCCGCGATTGCGCTGTCGTTTGTGGGCATCGGCCTGCCGCTGATCTACAATGGGCAAGAGGCCGATCTGGATCGCCAACTGGCCTTCTTTGAGAAAGACCCGATCACCTGGCGGCCGGGGCGATATGATAGCCTGTTTCGCCGCCTGATCGCGCTCAAGACCGAAATGCCCGCGCTCCACAATGGGCGGTTCGGCGCAGGCATGGTCGAAGTGCCGAGCAACGCGGCTAACGACGTTTTCGCTTTCACCCGCGGTGCGGCGGGCGAGCGAGTGTTCGCGGTGTTCAACCTTTCCCCGCGCGCGCAGGCCGCGCGGTTCGATCACGCGCGCCATCATGGCCGCTATGTCGATGCACTCAGCGGCGAAGCGGCGGCGTTTGCGGGCGGTGAGACAATCGACCTCGCGCCGTGGGGCTACCGGATTTTCAGCGAAACTAAATGAGGCAGGGTATGATGCAGATATGGACGAAACTGGCTACGCTGGCGGCGCTGATGCTTGGCATGGGCGCGCCGCTTTGTGCCGAAACGCTGACGCTGGCCTCACCCGATGGCAAGATCACTGTCACCATCAGCGATGATGCGGGCCTTGCGACCTATGCGGTCAACTATGACGGTGAGGGGGTCATCGCGCCCTCGCGCCTCGGGATGCTGTTTGCCGAACATCACGGGTTTGAACGCGATCTTGCGATCACCGCCTCGGCCCGCGCGGCCAAGGATACGGCATGGGAACAGCCCTGGGGTGAGCGCCGCGTGGTGCGGGATCAGCATAATGAACTCGCCGTGACCTTCGCGGCGACCACCGGCCCGGCGCGGCAGATCACGGTGCGGTTCCGCGCTTTCGATAGCGGAATCGGCTTTCGGTATGAACTGGCCGAGCAGGCCGCGCTGACCGGCGATATCGCCATTGTCGATGAACTGACCCAATTCGGCGTCGGAGAGCAAACCACGATGTGGTACACGCCGAGCGACGAATTCAACCGTTACGAATACCTCACCCGCACCGGCCCGGCAGGCAAGGTTGATGACGCCCATACGCCCGCGACCTTCCGCAATCCGGCGGGCATCCACTTTGCCATCCACGAAGCCGCGCTGGTCGATTATTCCGCGATGTCGCTGGGTGCCTTGCGCGCTGGCAACTTCGAAGCGCGGCTGCGCAATTGGTCGGGCGGGGCGAAGGTCAAGACCCGCGCACCCTTCACTTCCCCGTGGCGCACCATTCAGGTCGCGCGCGATGCGGTGGGCCTGATCAATTCGGACATTATCCTCAACCTCAACGAGCCGAACAAGCTTGGCGATGTGTCGTGGGTAGAGCCCGGCAAATATATCGGCATCTGGTGGGCGATGCATATCAACGAACGCAGCTGGGGCCGCGATGGCATCCACGGTGCGACCACGGCGGAAACCAAGCGATATATCGATTTCGCCGCCGAACACGGCTTTTCCGGCGTGCTGGTTGAAGGCTGGAATATCGGCTGGGACGGTGATTGGTTCAACAATGGCGATCTGTTCCGCTTTACCGAACCAATGCCCGATTTCGACCTTGCCGAGCTGGGCCGCTATGCCCAGTCCAAGGGCGTGCGGTTGATCGGGCACCACGAAACATCAGCCAATATCGCCAATTACGAAAGCCAGATGGAGGCCGCGTTTGACCTCTACCAATCGGCAGGCGTGCGCGCGGTCAAGACCGGCTATGTCGCCGATGCGGGCGATGTTGTGCGGGTGGATGAAAACGGCATCCGCCGCTACGAATGGCACGACAGCCAGTTCATGGTCGGCCACCACCTGCGCGTGGTCGAAGCGGCGGCCAAGCGGCAAATTACGATCAACGCGCACGAGCCGGTCAAGGACACGGGCCTGCGCCGCACCTACCCCAACTGGATGACCCGCGAAGGCGCGCGCGGGATGGAGTTCAACGCCTGGGGAACCCCACCCAACCCACCTTCGCATGAGGCGATGCTGGCGTTTACCCGGATGTTGGCGGGGCCGATGGATTTTACCCCCGGCATCTTTGACCTGCGCCCGAATGAACGCCCGCCGGTGCGCGCCGATATCCCGCGCGGCGACCCGTCAAACCGCCCGCAAACCACGCTGGCGAAACAGCTGGCGCTGTATGTGGTGCTTTATTCGCCGCTCCAGATGGCGGCTGACCTGCCCGAAAATTACGCGGCGCGGATGGACGCGTTCCAGTTCATCAAGGATGTCGAGGCCGACTGGGAGGAAAGCGTCGCGCTGGCCGGCGAAGTGGGCGAATATGTCGCCATCGCGCGGCAGGGGCGCAAGTCCAAGGAATGGTTCCTTGGCGCGGTCACCGATGAAAATGCGCGCGATCTGTCGGTGCCGTTGAGCTTCCTTGACCCCGGCAAGCAATACCGCGCGCAAATCTATCGCGACGGGGCAGGTGCGCATTGGGACACCAACCCTTACGCCATCGTGATCGAGGAAAAGCTGGTGACCGGGGGTGAGGATTTCGCCGTTTGGCTGGCATCATCGGGCGGGGTGGCGGTGCGGTTCATTCCGGTGGGGGAATAGCACTCTTCATTGGGCACCGCCGCAGGGTTGCTCGCCTGCATTTGGCATTCAACGCCGCGACAATCGGTTGAGCAATAGCACCGGCAATAGTCCTACCGCGAGCAGGATCAGCGCTGGGATAGATGCCTCGATCAGCCGTTCATCGCTGGCGAGGCGATAGGTGCGGGTTGCCAGCGTTTCCAGATTGAAGGGCCGCAGGATCAGCGTGGCGGGCAATTCGCGCAAGGTATCGATGAACACCAGCGCCGCCGCGCCCGCAAGGCTGGGGGCAAGCAAAGGCGCATAGATGCGCGCCAGCACGCGGGCGGGCCGGGCGCCAAGGCTGCGCGCAGCAGCATCAAGGCTGGGCGGGATGCGCGCCAGCCCGCCGCTGACGGTGTTATAGGCGACGGTCAGGAACCGCACCGACAGGGCATAGATCAAAATCGCGCTGGTGCCGGTCAACAATAATCCACCGCTCCAGCCGAACGTGTCGCGCGCGAACCGGGTGAGGCTCTGGTCGAAGGCACCCAGCGGTGCGAGCAGGCCGACCGCCAGCAAAGCCCCCGGCAGCGCATAGCCCAGCGTCGCCAGCCGGATTGCGCCGACGGTAAGCGGCGAGGGTGATCGCGCCCGCGCAAAGGCGAGCAGCAGCGCGGCGACCAGACACACGCTCGCCGCCGCCAGCCCCAGCCACAGGCTGCCGCGCGCATAGGTGGCAAGATCGCCCGCCGCGCCTTGTGCCACATCGCTCAACGCCAGCGCCGCGAGGTATCCGGCGGGCAGGACAAACCCCAGCAGCACCGGGATAAGGCAGGCGATCAGCGCCAGCGCCTTGCCTAGTGGGGACAGCGCCACCAGCGGCTCTGCCCCGCCGCGCGCGGCAAGCCCGTCGCGGCTATCGCTGCGTCCGCGCCGGGTGGCGGCCTCCAAAGCGATCAGCGCGATCACGAATAACAGCATGACCGCGGCGAGTTTGAGCGCCGCCTGTTTGTCCCCCATCGCCAGCCAGCTGCGGAAAATCCCGGTGCTGAAGGTGGGGATGGCGAAATATTCGGCCACGCCAAAATCGGCCAGCACCTCCATCAACACCAGCGCCAGTCCGCCTGCAATCGCCGGGCGCGCGGCAGGCAGGGCGACGCGCCAGAACGCGGCGGCAGGCGGGGCGCCAAGGCTGCGCGCGGCGCGGAACTGGCTGAGGCTTTGTGTGGCAAAGGCAGTTCGGGCGAGCAAATAGACGTAGGGGTAAAGCACAATCCCCAGAACAAATGCCCCCCCGCCCAGCGATCGGATATCGGGGAAGCTATAGTCCTGCGGCCCCCATCCGGTCAGCCCGCGCAATCCCGCCTGCACCGGCCCGGCATAATCGAGCAAATCGGCATAGATATAGGCCGCGATATAGGCCGGCACCGCCAGCGGCAGCACCAATGCCCAGCCGAGCACCCTGCGACCCGGAAACCGGGTCGCCGCGATCAGCCATGCGCAGCCGGTGCCGGTGACAGCGGCAAACACGCCCGCCAGCGCCATCAGCAATGCGGTGTTGGCAATATAGGTTGGCAGCACCGTGCTGGCGAGGTCGGCAATCGTCCCGCTTGGCCCGGCATTGGCACCCGCCAGCGATGCCCACAGGATCGCGGCAATCGGCAGCCCCGCCAGCGCCGCGATGGCGAGCGCGGCCCAAGTCCAGCTGGCGTTCCAACCGGCCCCGCTTGCGCCGACTCCCGCAAATTGCCTAAGGCGGCTCACCGGGAACCCCCATGGCCCGCTTTACAACCCAGGGGCAGGATCAGCCATTGAGCCTTGATTTTCGACATATTGCCCATGCTTACGGTCAGGTGCGGGCGCTGGAGGACATCAGTTTTTCCGCGCCGACGGGAGAGATCACCTGCCTGCTTGGCGCGTCAGGTTGCGGGAAGTCAACACTGCTTGGCCTTGCCGCCGGATTGCTGACGGTGCAGCGCGGCAGCATCATGCTGGGCGGCGAGGTGCTGGCCGATTCCCAACACAGCCCCCCGCCCGAAGCGCGGCCCGTGGGGCTGGTGTTTCAGGATGGCGCGCTGTTCCCGCACATGACCATCGCCGCCAATGTCGGCTTTGGCCTGCCGCGCGCGCGGCGCACTGAGGTGGAAGGCTGGCTCGCCAGCGTCGGGCTGGCGGGCATGGGCGCGCGCTATCCGCACGAACTTTCGGGCGGGCAGCAACAACGCGCCGCGCTCGCCCGCGCGATGGCGCCCGGGCCGCGGGTGTTGTTGATGGATGAACCCTTCGCCAGCGTCGATATCGTGTTACGCCGCAAGCTGCGCCGTGATTGCCGCATCCTGCTGCGCGAGGCGGGGGCAACGGTGGTGTTGGTAACGCATGACCCGGCCGAGGCGCTGGATATTGCCGATCACATCGCGGTGATGGAGGCCGGGCGGATCGTGCAATTCGGCACGCCTCGCGATCTCCACCATGCGCCGCAAACCGCAGCGGTTGGCGCGATTTTCAGCGGAGCACAGGTGATCGCAGGTGAACGGCGCGGGGACAGCTTTATCACCGCGTTCGGGCCGTGGCCGCTGGAATGCGTGCTGGGCGCGGTGCCCGATGCGGGGCCAGATTCGGGCGCGGTCGATCTGCTGGTGCAGGCGGATCGGCTGGTTCTGGTAGCGGACAGCGCAGGCTGCACGGTGCGCGATGTGCACCTTTTGGGGCCGGTCACACGGGTATTGCTGAGCGGCGCAGGCGGCGCGCCGATCACGGTGGAAACCACCGCCCCGGTCAACCCCGGTGAGGCCTATCGCGCGGTGCCGCAGCCCGAAAGCGTGCGTGCATTCGCGCAGAATTAGGACTTGCCTTGGCCAAGTTTATATTGCAAGTCATTCGCAACTTGCAATCGAAAGCCATTCACCATGAAGAAACTGCTCCTCTCCGCCATTGCCTGCGCCAGCATCGCCGGACTGTCCGCCTGCGAGGAGAAACCCGCAGGCGCGTGCGCGGCGTCGACCGGTGAGGTAAATCTCTATTCCTCGCGCCACTATGATACCGATCTGGCGCTCTACGAGGATTTTACCTGTAATACCGGGATCAAGGTCAACCGGATTGAAGCCGATGCCGATGCGCTGATCGAACGCATCCGGTCCGAAGGCGAATTCAGCCCCGCCGATATCCTCATCACGGTTGATGCCGGGCGGTTGTGGCGGGCCGAGGAAGCGGGCGTGCTCGCCCCGGTCGAATCGGCCGTGCTGACCGAACGCCTGCCTGCACACCTGCGCCACCCCGACGGGCTGTGGTTCGGCCTGTCGACTCGCGCACGGATCATCATTTACAACAAGGCGGCGGGCAAGCCCGAAGGCCTTGCCACTTACGCCGATCTCGCCAATCCGGCGTTCAAGGGCGACATCTGCATGCGGTCATCGTCAAACATCTACAACATCTCGCTGTTGTCGAGCATCGTTGCCCACAAGGGCGCTGACCAGGCGGAGACATGGGCCAAGGGCGTGGTCGCCAATTTCAAGCAGGCACCGCAGGACAATGATACGGCGATGATCGAAGCTGTCGCCGCGGGGCAGTGCCGCATCTCGCTGGTCAACACCTATTACCTCGCGCGGTTTGCCGGGGGCGATGCGGCGCAAAAGGCGATTTTCGATCAAATCGGCGTGATCTTCCCCGATCAGGATGGCGCCGGAACCCACGTCAATATCAGCGGTGCCGGGGTGGTGAAATACGCGCCCAATCGCGAAAACGCGGTGAAGTTCCTCGAATACCTTACGTCAGAAAGCGCGCAGCGGTATTTTGCCGATGGCAATAATGAATACCCCGCCGCCATCGGTCTCAAGGCCAATTCGGCGGTCGAAACGCTGGGGTCGTTCAAACCGGACACGCTCAACGCCGCGGAAATCGGGCGCAATCAGGCCGAGGCGGTGAAGTTGTTCGACCGCGCAGGCTGGAATTGATTGCGTTCGATCAAGGCCCGCTTTTAGCCAATATCGCTAAACTGTCTTGAAGACGCCGCGCTTGTCGTCCATTTGCGCGCCTATTCCGGCCGCGTGCTGTGCGGCGCTGACCTGTATTTGAGACCCGTTTTGAACCAGCCCATCATCGACCGCGACCAGTTCACCGAAAGCGCGGCGCTCTCGATCGAAACCATCACCTATGTCCATCACTGGACCGATTCGCTGTTCACGCTGAAGATGACGCGGCCAGCGTCCTTCCGCTTCCGGTCGGGCGAGTTCGTGATGATCGGGCTGCCGGGCGATAATGGCAAACCGCTGCTGCGCGCCTATTCGGTCGCCAGCCCCAGCTATGCCGAGGAGTTGGAGTTCCTGTCGATCAAGGTGCAGGACGGCCCGCTGACATCGCGCTTGCAGCACATCAAGGTCGGCGATCCGATCTACCTGGGTAAAAAGCCGACCGGCACGCTGGTGACAGACGCGCTGCTGCCGGGCAAACGCCTGTTCATGCTGTCGACCGGCACCGGCCTCGCCCCGTTCATGAGCCTGGTGCGCGATCCCGAGGTTTACGCGATGTTCGAGGAAGTGATCGTGGTGCATTCGGTGCGCAATGTTGCCGAATTGGCCTATCACGATCTGCTGGAATCGAAGCTCGAAGGCGATCCGCTGCTTGAGGATGAAGACCGCGCGCGGATGATCTACGTCCCCACCGTAACCCGCGAACCGTTCCGCACACAGGGCCGGATTCAGGCGCTGATCGATGATGGGCGCCTGTTCGAACAGTCCAAAGGCCCGCAGCGGTTCGTGCCCGATGAAGACCGCGTGATGCTGTGCGGGTCGATGGCGATGATCAAGGACCACGCCGCCGATCTGGAAGCGCGCGGCTTTACCGAAGGCAGCAATTCGATGCCGGGGCAGTTCGTGATCGAACGGGCGTTTGTGGGGTAAGTGCAAACCCCGCTCGTCCTGAGCATGTCGAAGGACACGCGATCCCGTCTGTGATGCTTCGACAGGCTCAGCATGAGCGGGGCGGGGTTGTGCCTGCCTTTAAGCCTTCCTCGTCACCCCAGCGAAAGCTGGGGCCCAGAGCGTTATTGGGCAATGTTTGCCGCCCTAGATCCCAGCTTTCGCTGGGATGACGATGGGGGTGGATGTAGTGCCTCGGTTCCCGATGTGAGTTTGCTGGTGGATGGTTTTGCGCCATTCCCGCAATCGACGCCCCGCGCTTGCCACTTTCGCGCTCGCCTGCCCTAATGTGACACTTGCTTACGCATTGCTGCAATCCCGTCACAAACGCGTCACATCGATCAGCCACTCCGACGATAAACCGGGGCAGTCTGAACATGGATGTCGTCAATATCTTTCTGACGAGTGAGCTGGGCGAAAGCCTTGAGGATTTCGTCCATGATCATCGCCGTTTCACCTTTGACCGGCTGGGGCCGGAAGGCCCGCGGCGGCTGGTCGAAGGGCCGATGTGGGCCTTTATCGACTGGGTGCTGCCCGACCTTGCGGGCCTCGAACTATGCCGCCGGTTGCGCGCCGATCCGCGCACGGCAGACGCGCATGTCACGATGGTGCTGGAAGAAGATGATCCCGAAGACCGCCGCCGCGCGCTACGGGCAGGGGCGGATGATTATGTTGTCGGCCCGCTGACCCGCACCGCCGTGCTTGACCGGGTGCTGGCGCTGCAATCGCGCGCCAGCGAACGCAGCGCCACCCGCCGGTTCGAACTGGGCGCGCTCACCATCGACATGGCGGCGTTGCAGGCGCGCTGGGATGGTGAGCCGATTGTGCTGCGGCCCAATGAATTCCGGCTGCTGCGCTTCTTTGCCGAAAACCCCAACCGCGTGCTGACCCGCGATGATCTGATCAACGGGCTGGGCAAGCGCGAACCGCCGATTGACGAACGCACCGTCGATGTGTGGATCGGACGGCTGCGGCGGTCGATCAAGGCGGCGGGCGGTGGTAACCCGCTGCGCACCGTGCGATCACTGGGGTATGTGTTCGATTTAGGTTGATAATGATATTTGTTTCCGCACGGCATCCGCCGTGCGAAATCCTCGCTCACACGGCCTGAAGGCCGCGTAGCTGCGGGCGGCCGGTCGGCCTTGCGGCGCTTCGCGCCGATAACGTCCTGATCTCTTGTCCTGTCGGGAAGGCCGCCGCAGCGCGGAGGCGCTGCGGCCATCATCAAAAGCTGGCTTTTACCCCTAGGCTGAACGCGGTTCCCACATCGAAAGTGTTGATTTCGATGCGGTTGCCATCCAGTTCCTGAAATTCGAAATTGTCGCGGCCAAAGATGTTGCGCACTTTGAAGCTGAGTTCCAGCGGCAGCCCGCCCAATTGCAACTCTGACCGGGCCACCAGATCAAAGGTGATGCCAGGATTTTCCACCACGTCAGGCAAAGGCCCACCGCGCAGCGTCACGCGCTTGCTCGCGTAATTCACCAGCATGGTGACCTGCTGCACCTTATCGGTATCCTCGATCCCGAATGACAGATTGGCGATGTGATCCGACTGGCCCACCAGCGGCGAACCATTGTCGAACAATTGGGTTGCGTCTTGTTCGGTATTGCCCGGCACCGGGGCAATATCACCGTCAGCCACCGAAATGCTGGATTCGGTGAAGGTATAATTGGCGAAGATCAGGAACTGCTTCGTTTCGAACAATCCCCCCCAACCATCAAGCGGCACGCCATAGGAAATATCCAGCTCCGCCCCGTAAAGCTCGGCTGATGGCGCGTTTGCAAAACTTGTCAGCAATTCGCCCGAGGCATTGATCAGGAAGTTTTCGATTGGGTTATCAATGTCCTTGTAGAACCCGGCCAGGCTGATCCGGTCGCTGCCGCCAAGGTAATATTCGGCGCGCGCTTCCAGGTTCGTCAATTCGCTATCTTGCAGGAACGGGTTCCCGCGATACCGGCGGTTTGATTCGGGGTCGAAATAGGTCTGTTCCACCAGCTCGCGGAACTGCGGGCGGGCGATTGTTCGCGAAGCGGAAAGGCGCAGCTGCAAATCGTCGATCGCTTCCCACGTCACGGTTCCACCGGGCAGGAAATAATCATTGTTGATGTCAGTCGGGGTGGACCCCACTATCGGTTCGAGGAATACTGATTGATCCAGGGCGACGGTTTGCTCGCCGTCTTCGTAGCGCACACCGACATCGACCGTGATCCGATCGGTCGGCAGCCAGCGCAACTGCCCATAGCCGGCATTGACCTCAAGCGCGGCGTCGAACACCGGGAAGGGGGTCTGTTCGGTCAGTTGAATATTGAAACCGGCCAGCGTCGAACCATTGATGATGTCGCCCGGACGGCGCAGGCCCAGCGCGGTGATGGCGTCCTGCTGGGATTCAGGGGGCAGGAAATCGCAGATCGGCCCGCAAGATATCAGCGGCAAAAACTGGCGGCTGGATGATCGGCGGTCGGTGTCTGTGTAAGCATAGCCGACTGTCGCGGTTAGCGTGTCGAACAGATCATAGGACAGGTCGATCCCGCCAAAATACTGATCTTCCTTGAGGGCGTCGAAAGCAACCGATGCACGATTAGTGTCGCCGAGCCGCCCGCCGATATCAACCAGAAACTTATCACCGAACGGATCACCGGGGTTGTTGCTGCGCACGAATTCAAATTCGGCATTGAACGGCGCTTCGCGTTCAGAACGCGCATAGCCGCCGCGCAGGTCAACATCCAATGCACCAAAATCCAGCTCGGCCACCAACTGGGTGTCGATCAGCTGACGTTCAAACCACGCGGTCTGCTGGCGTTGGAAATCAAACCCGCTATCGCCCAGATTTATGTCGTTGCCGGTGCCCAACCGCGAGGTCTTGAGAGTGTCGCGGATATACAGGCTGGTCCATCGAACCGTGTGTTCGCCAATGTCCAAGCCGAAACCTAGCAGACCATTCACCAGAATCTTGTTATCGGTAATGAAGGTGTTGGAGGTTTCAAACACCTGCGTCAGATCAGCATTGCCAGCCTGACTCAACACCGAACGGTTACGCCAGGTGTTGGTGATGCCAGCTGTGGCAATCACGCCGAGATAGGTATCGCCGCCCAATTCAAACGACAGGCCGCCCGTAAGATTGGCGCTGAAATTGGCGGGCAGGTGGTTGTTCTTCTGCAAGGTCACGAGATTGAGCGGGAACAGCTGTCCGGCAATCGCCCCGCTTTCTTCGCGCGTCAGATCACCAACACGCCGTCCGCTGTCGAAAAACGCCTGCAAATTCGTCGGAATATCGCGGTTGCCATTGTCGAACCCGAAGGTGTCGAGGTTCGAACCGAAATGGGTCAACCCGTTTTCGAAAGTCGTTTCGGTGTCGCCGCTGCTACCGATGCTGACGTCGAGAAAGTTTTCGGTCGGAATCGCCTTGGTGGTCAGGTTGATCACCCCACCGCCGAATTCACCGGGGAAGTTGGCCGAATAAGTTTTCTGCACCAGCGACGATGAGATCACACTGGTCGGGAAAATATCGAGCGGAACGACGCGGCTCAGCGGTTCGGGGCTGGGCAGCGGCAGGCCGTTGAGCAAGGCGAGCGAATAGCGATCACCCAACCCGCGCACAAATACCCGTCCGTCGCCAACCAGTGACAGGCCGCTAACCCGGCCCAAAGCGCCTGCGATGTCGCCTTCACCGGTGCGGGCAATGTCGGCTTCGGACAGCACGCTCAAGACCTGGGTGGATGAGCGTTCAGGATTGCGGCTGCGCCGCCCGGTCACAATGATGCCGCCACCGGGCACCGAAATGTCGGGTTGCTCGAATTCGTCATCACTGCTGGTTTGGTCGTCCAGCACATCTTGCGCCGGGGGATCCGTTTCAACCGGAACAGCTTGGGCGTGCAGAACGCCGGGAAAGGTGAGCGACGAAGTCAGAAGCAGCAGCCCTGCCAGGCGCGTGCCAGTCGTCATAATGTTAGACCCCTTCATGAATAGGCCTTGGGAAATCACCGGTTGTCATCAGCCGGAAAAGAAAGGGGAGGGGCGCCCGCCATCGGTTGCGCCCCCCCATTTCGAAGCAGCCGATCAGCTGAAGACGGGCAGTGTCGTGCAAGCGCCCGTCGAACTGCCGAAATCCTGGATCGACGAGTTGCAGGTCCAGTTGCGGAACGCGTTGAAATCCGCTCCGGTCTGGATCGCGCCGATGCCCGGCCGGGCGGTGAAGATCGCAGCAAGGCCGGTTGCGTCGAACGCGGTCACCGCATTTTCATTGGCACCATTCACGATCCCGCCGGTCAGCGTGATGGTGAATGCCAGGTTGACATTGGTTCCCGCCGTTACGCCTGCCAGCACTTCGGCATCGGTGGTGGCGTTTGCACCGGCGGAACGATCACCGCGGGCCTGACGCGTGGTGCCGCCATCACACACGACCGAATTGATACCAAGCAGCGCGTCGAGCGTTTCCTGTTCGTCGATCCGGAAGCAGAACGATCCGTCACCATCGACCTTATCCATCACGCCGTTCGTGAGGCCGAGCGCCGCTCCGCCGCGTGCGCGGATCATCTGGGGGGACGTGGTTGAACGCTGCACAAAGGTGAAGTTGTTGACTCGCATCCGCGTGAGCGGGCGCGCGATGATCGGCAGTGACGCGCTGTTGGGCGAATCGAGTTCGATCAACGAGTCGCCGGTGCTGGCGCGTTGCACCACAACCACGTTTTCAAGGTTCGCCTGCGCGCCGGTATCGACGTCAAGGCCATCATCCGACGCCCCGATCACAGCAATATTGGTGACGTTGACCGTGCCGCCGAAGAACTCGACACCGTCATCTGAACTGTTGAACGACATCAGGTTTTCGATTGTGGTGCCCGAACCAACGCCGCCGGTGGTGAGCGATTGAAGCTCGTTGCCCGGTGCAAGTTCAAAGCCCGAAAAGCGGATCTGGTTGAAGGTGAATGAGCCCGAACTATCAGCGTTGTTGGCCCCGCCATAAGGGGTGGCCACCGATGTGCCTTCAAGCTGCTGTTCGCATTGCGGGTTGGCATTTGGCACCGCATCGGTGTTGAACACGCCGGTGTTGCAATCCGCAACCGGTGCGCGGCCCAGCAGCACGACGCCGCCCCACTGTTGCTGGCTGTTATCATTGGCCAGGCCGATCACGTTATCACGACTGGTCCAGATGATCGGGCGATCTGCCGTACCGTTCGACCGGATGGTGTTGCCGCGATTGACGACAAAGAACGAATTGGCCTGTGCAAACAAGATTACACCCGGCTCAATGGAAAGCGTGACGCCGGCTCCGGTGCTGCTGAAACCCCGGTCAGCGCCAACGTTCACGCGGCTGTCGATCTGGTAAAGCAGACCGTTCACGAACGGCAGATTGTCATTGGCGTTGAAGGTCGCGGGCAGACGGCAAACGCGATATTCGCCAGTCGGGCCGCTGATCGTGCCAGCGTCGGTCAGGCCGCCGGTCGACGCAATGGTCGGGCAACCTGCCGCCGGGGTCACAAGTGACTGCGTAGGCGTGGGCGTTGGGGTGGGCGTCGGCGTCGGTGCGGGCGGCGCCGGGTTGTTGATGATGATATCGCCGCTGGTGCCCGGCGAGACGATTTCATCCGCGCCGCAGCCAGCCAATGCAATCAGGCTGCAACCCAGAACGAAAGAGCGTTGAATATTTTTCACAGCGAGCGGTCCCCTAAATGGTCGAGAATCGAATCAAGCGCGACGAACGGTGTGCGCCTGAGGCTCGCTAGGGTTGGTGCGTGACAGAATTCTTTCAGCATTACAGCTATGTGGCAGTTACGCTATTATGACTGAAGAAAGACAAATATGACAAAAAAGAATTACGCGATGGCGACTGCGGGGGCCGCATAATTCATATTAATATACTTTAAAAACATATGTTTGGAGAATCAAATTACAGAAATATTACAATGTTGCAGTTTTGTTGCATCTTTCATCAATTCGAGTCACCATGCTCGTCAGTTGAAGAGGGAGTTTCGCCCATGTCCATGACCGCCTTCGCCATTGCATTGATCGCCGCCGCACCGCTGGCAGAACCGTCTGCGGCGCAATTGCAGCCGCCGGTTGCGGCAAGTGAACTCGCCGCGCAGCCGCTGTCCGCCGGACGGGTGGATCAGGCGTTGATGGTGCTGGAGAAAGCCAGCGCTGCTGATCCCAATGACCCTGCGCTTCTGATCAACCTGGGGATCGCCTATGCCCAAGCCGGTAACGAGGCCAAGGCCCGTACCGCATTCGAAGCGGCACTCGCCAGCCGTGAGGTGATTGAACTCGATACCGCCGATGGCACCACCACCGATTCGCGGCGGTTGGCGCGCAAGGCGATCAGGATGCTCGACCGCGGCGAGTTTCGTCCGGCCAATATGCGCAGCGAACAACTGACCTATCGCGAATAATCGGCCGGCGGCCTTCGGGTCGCACCATGTCGCCGCATCCGGGCGGGCTGCCTCTGGCGGCTCGCCCGTTTTGCTGTCGGAAGACCGGCGCGCAGCACCCACAGACGCGAGGCTGTCACCTGACTGTCATTTAGGTTAGACAAAGGGGACATTCTGGAGGGCCGGGACATGATTCTCGCCGCGATTAGCCGCGTCACGATTGCTGCCACGCTGCTGGGTCTTGCGACCGGCGCACGCGCCGACGTGCTTGAGCTTGGCCCCGATGGCGCGCGTTGGGTGGCCGGGCCGCTGGCGGGCGCACCTGCTGCACCGCCGGAACTTGATGCCAATTTTCCGGGGGGTCTGATGCTCCCCGCCTCCGCCATCGCCGACCCTGCGCGCCATGCCGCAGGCGTGCCGCCGCGCTATGCCGCCGCAATCAACGCCTTGGCCGCGCGGTTCGACCTTTCGCCCAGCCTGCTCGAAGCGGTGGTGTGGCAGGAAAGCCGCTGGCGAGAAAACGCAGTGTCGCCGGTTGGCGCGCGCGGCCTTGCGCAGTTGATGCCGGGGACGGCGCGTTATCTGGGCGTGAATGCCGATGATCCCTTCGCCAATCTCGAAGGCGGGGCGCGATACCTGCGTGAACAGCTCGATCGGTTCGACGGCGATCTGGAAAAGGCGCTCGCCGCCTATAATGCCGGGCCGGGGCGGGTTGAGCGCGCGAACGGCGTTCCCGATATCCGCGAGACAAAGCAATATGTTGCGGCGATCATGGGGCGGCTTGCCAACCATGCGCGCCCGGCAGCACAATAACCGGCGGATGATCGCCATGTATCTGAAGGTATGGATAAATAAATGATGTCGCTGTGTCGCCTTCCTGCCCACCTTGCCGCGCTGCTGATGCTGGCGCTCACCCCATCGGCTGCCTTTGCCCAAACCGCTGATCCGGCGGGTTCCGGCCCGATCAATTCGGCGCTGTTGTGGTTGCAGGGCACGCTGCTCGGCACGGTGGCGACCACGGTTGCGGTGATGGCGGTCGCCGCGATCGGCTTCATGATGCTGACCGGGCGGATGAATTGGCGCTTCGGCGCAACGGTCATCATCGGCGTGTTCATCCTGTTCGGCGCGACCACGATTGTCGCCGGCATCCAGTCGGCGGCGGGGTAATGCTACGATGAGCGATCTCACCCGCAACCCGGTGCATCGCGCGCTCACCCGCCCGCAGATGTTTGCGGGAGTGACGATGAATTTCTTCGTCATCAACCTGATGGTGACGACGATCGCGTTCCTGATCCTCGACAGCTTCTGGGTCATTCCCGTGCCGATTGTGATGCACGTGATCGGCTATTTCGCTTCGCTGCGCGAACCGCGCGTTTTCGACCTGTGGATCACCAAGGTCAGCAAATGCCCGCGCGTGCCCAATTTCAAACGCTGGGGATGCAATTCCTATGCGCCGTAAGGACGCCCGGACATGAAGAAGTGGATCGGAGCCGCCGCGTGGAGCGCGAAGGAAGCGCGCGTGGGCGACCGGCTGCCCTATGCGCGGCTGGTGGATGAAAACACCGTTTTGCTGCGCGATGGATCGGTGATGAGCGCGATTCAGGTGCCGGGGTTGCTGTTTGAAACCGAGGATTCCGACGCGCTGAACGCCCACGCCGCCACGCGTGAGGTGATGCTGCGCTCCACCCTCGATGCGCGGTTTGTAATGTATCACCACGTCATCCGCCGCCGGGTTGAGGTGGAGCTGGACGCCGAATTCCCCGATGCCCTGTCGCGCCATATCGACGCGCGCTGGAAGCAGCGGTTGGCGGGCGGATCGCTGTTCATCAACGATCAGTTCGTCACCCTGATCCGCCGCCCCGCGCGCGGCAAAACCGGGTTGCCCGAACGCCTCTCCAAACTGTTCTCGCGCAGCCGTCAGGATGAGCTTGAGGCCGACCCTAAGGACATCCGCAGCCTCAAGGCCGCGATCACCGGGCTGGTCGCCTCGCTGCAAAATTACGGCGCGGCGGTGCTGGGGGATTATCAGGCACCCGGCTCGGCAGGCACGAACTCCGAGATGCTGGAGCTGCTCAGCGCGCTGTATAATGGCGAAATGCGCCCGGTGCGCCGTCCTGCACCGGAAACCGATATCGGCCATATGCTGCCCTATCGCCGAGCTAGTTTTGGCCTTGATGCGATGGAGCTGCGCGGGTCAGCCGCGCCCGATTTCGCCGCGATCCTCGGGCTGAAAGACTATCCCGAGGCGACCTCGCCCGGTCTGCTCGACAATCTGCTGCGGCTGCCGTTCGAAATGGTGGTGACGGAAAGCTACGCCCCCAACGAACGCACCACGGCGAAAGAACGCATCGACCTTGCGCTGCGCCGTTCGCGCTCGGTGGATGAAGAAGCCGCTGCCGAACGCGCCGACATGATGGCGGCGCGCGATGCGCTGGGCAATGGTGCGGTCGGGTTTGGCGATCATCACCTGACCGTGCTGGTGCGCGAACGCTCGCTCCCCCGGCTCGATGACGCCATGGCGTCCTGCGCCGCGGCGCTGGCCGATACCGGCGCGATTGCGGTGCGTGAGGATACCAATCTTGAACCCGCGTTCTGGGCGCAGTTCCCCGGTAACGAGGAATATATCGTGCGCCGCGCGCTGATATCCTCGGCCAATATGGCGGGCTTCGGGTCGTTCCACGGCTTTGCGCTGGGGCAGGCCGCAGGCAACCACTGGGGCGATGCGGTGACGCTGCTGGAAACCACCAGCGCCACCCCGTTCTTCTTCAATTTCCACCACGGGGACTTGGGCAATTTCTCGGTCATTGGGCCATCCGGCTCGGGCAAGACCGTGGTGATGAACTTCCTTGCGGCCCAAGCGCAGAAGTTCAAACCGCGCACCATCCTGTTTGACAAGGATCGCGGGGCGGAGCTGTTCATTCGCGGGATCGGCGGGCGCTATGACCGGATCGCGCCGGGGATGCCCACCGGGTTCAACCCGCTCATCCTGCCCGATACGCCTGCCAACCGTGCGTTCCTGCGCGATTGGCTCGCGGTGTTGTTGAAGGCCGATGGGCCAGAGGAATTTTCGACCATCAGCGCCGCGGTTGATGCGACCTACGCCAATGATCCATCGCTGCGGCGGCTGCGCCACTTCAAGGAACTGCTCGCGGGCGCGCGTCGCCCGACACCGGGCGATCTGGCGGATCGGCTGGCGGCGTGGATCGGGGAAGGCGAACATAGCTGGCTGTTCGACAACGAACGCGACCGGCTCGACCTCTCGCAGCGCGTGCTCGGCTTTGACATGACCGCGCTGCTCGAAAACCCGCGTCTGCGCACGCCGACCATGATGTATCTGTTCCACCGGATTGATGAACGGCTCGATGGTCAGCCGACTATGATCCTGATCGATGAAGGTTGGAAGGCGCTGGATGACGAGGTGTTCGCCGCGCGCATTCGCGATTGGCTGAAGACGCTGCGCAAACGCAACGCGCTGGTCGGGTTTGCCACGCAAAGCGCGCGTGATGCGCTCGACAGCCGGATTTCGACCGCGCTGGTCGAACAGACCGCGACGATGGTGTTCATGCCCAACAGCCGCGCGCGGCCAGAGGATTACTGCGACGGGTTCGGGTTGACGAGCCACGAATTCGCGCTGATCCGCTCGCTACCCGCGCACTCGCGCTGCTTCCTTGTGCGTCAGCCCGATGCATCCGTGGTTGTCCGCCTCGACCTGTCGGGCGCGCCGGAGGTGCTCACCATCCTGTCAGGCCGCGAAAGCGCGGTGCGCAGGCTCGATCTGCTGCGCGAAGCGGTGGGGGATGAGCCGGCCGCTTGGTATCCCGCGCTCACCGGGCGCGAGTGGCCCGATGGCGTGGTGGACGAAGACGGCCAGCCTGTCTGGCAGGCCGCGGAATGACCACCGCGTGCGATCTGGCCGCCCAGTCGATGGGCACCGGGGTGGCCGCCGCGCTTTCGGCGGTGGACTGCATCGCCAGCGGGGTATCCGAACAGGCGTTCAACCGGCTGTTTGGCACCGAAGGCCAGCTGACCTTCGCGTTGACGCTGATGTTGGTGCTGTATGTCAGCTTCTTTGCGATTTCGCTGATGCTGGGGCGATCAAACCTTGGGGTGCGCGCGCTGCTGCCCAAGGTGATCACACTGGGGCTGGTAATGGGTTTTGCCACCAGTTTTGTGGCGTTTTCGACGATTTTCTACAACATCTTCATCGGCGGGCCGGACCAGATCGCAGGCATCTTGACCGGCGTGCGAGGTGAAAGCGCCACGACGGTGTTCGCGCAGAAACTCGACGTGGTGTTCCTCGCGATCCAGCAGGCGAGCGGGGATACCAAGGATATCAATGCCTTTTCGCCGCCGGGCATGATGTGGTTTGGCGCGATGCTGCTGCTGCTCGGCACCGTGGGCCTGCTGGTGGCGGCGCGGATTGCGCTGGCGCTGCTGCTCGCGGTGGGGCCGATTTTCGTGGTGCTGGCCTTGTTCGAAGGCACGCGCGGGCTGTTCACCGGCTGGCTCAAGGGGCTGACGATGATGGCGCTGGCACCGCTGTTCGCGGTGCTGGGCGGGTCGATCATGCTCGAACTCGCGGTGCCGATCCTCGCCGCGCTGGTGGCGGTGCCGGGGCAGATCGATCAGCAGGCGGCGATGGCGTTCTTTCTGGTCGGCGCGGTGCACATGGCGTTGATGTTCATGGCGTTGAAGGTGGCGGGCACGATGGTTTCAGGCTGGCAGGTGTTCGGGCTGGTTCCGGACAAGCAGCGTGGCCGCAGCAATGATGCCCCGCGCTCCGCGCCCCCACCCGTGATGGCCGTGACCACGCCGCGCAGCACGAATATCGCGTCTGGCAATCCCGGCCTTGCCCCGCGCAGGGTCGACCTAGGCACCCCTTCGCCCGCGCTTGCCGGCAATGATACCGGGCCTGCGGGCAATGTTTCACGTGAAACACACGTCTTTGCCACGTCTGGTGGCGGACAGGTGGTGCCGCTCAACCCCGCCACTTCGCGCACCCGCGGCATCGGCAACCGCTTCCGTTCGGCCAGCAATACCAAAGGCGGAGCCAAGCCCGCCATGACCACCCCACCGGAGACCTACCAATGATCCGAGCCGTGATTCTTCCCGCGCTCGCCTTCGCGCTGACTGCCCCCGCTGCGGCGCAGGACGCCCGACTGCAAACGCTGGTCTATGATGAGGCCGCCGTGGTGCGGATCGACGGCAAGGTGAAGGTGCAGACCACCATCAAATTCGCCCCCGATGAAGTGATCGAAAACGTCGCCATCGGGGACAGCGCGGCGTGGCAGGTGCAGCCAAACAAGGCGCAGACGATCCTGTTCGTCAAACCTTTGGAACCCGCCGCGCGCACCAATATGACGGTGGTGACCGACCGGCGCACCTACCTGTTCGATCTGGTCGCATCCCCGCGCAATGCCCCGCTTTACGTGCTGCAATTCCGCTATCCCGAGCTGGAAAAGGCCGAGGAAGAAGCGCGGCTTGCTATGGCGGCCGAGGCTGAGGCGGAGGCCTTGCGTGCGGCGGCCAACCCGCTGGAGCTGGCGGCTGCCAATGATCCCTATGCGGTGTCCG
This sequence comes from Porphyrobacter sp. MBR-155, assembly GCF_040547625.1. Classification (NCBI taxonomy): domain Bacteria; kingdom Pseudomonadati; phylum Pseudomonadota; class Alphaproteobacteria; order Sphingomonadales; family Erythrobacteraceae; genus Porphyrobacter; species Porphyrobacter sp. MBR-155. Next base: position 57,230 of record NZ_JBEPQB010000012.1, on the reverse strand, counting down.
ATCCGGCTAGTCTGAACTTCGAATGGGCGAGCGCGGGCGCGGTTGAACTGCTGCCCAGCCGCGCCTTTGACGATGGTGATGCAGTGTTCCTGAGCTGGCCCACGGGCACTGCAATCCCGGCCATTCTCGTGACCAATGACGATGGCGATGAAGGCCCGGTCAACTTCACCGTGCGCGGGGATACGGTGGTGGTTGACGGGGTGCCGCCGCAGATCATCCTGCGTTCGGGCCGCGATACCGCCACGCTCACCAATACCGGCCCTGCCGCTCCGTCGGCGCGCAGCGCCGGGCTGTCGGGCAAGCGGGGATCGTGATGATTTCGAACCACATTCACTTCGCCAAGGAGACCGAATAATGCGTCTGGCCATGCGTTTACCGCCGAAAAAGGGCGATGGAGCAGGTAGCGAAGCGGTTGATCCGCGGGAGCGCGAATCGGCGGAAATCATCGATCTCGCCAGCCGCGCGGCGTTCCCGGCTGTTACCGACCGCAAGGCGAAAGGTGACAGCCTTGGGCTAGCGGTTGGGGTGGCTCTGGTCGCGCTTTTGGGCGCGACCACGTTCTGGGCGATGAATTCGGCACGCACGCCAGAACCGCAGGGGATCGGCAATCCCGCCGTGGCCCCGCCGCAGGCCGCTGCGCCTGCGACGGTGCAGCCCGTGGCCGATCCTGCGCTGCAACCAGCCCAACCGCAGCCCGATCCCGCGCCAGCGCCCGTTCTGGCCAATAACCCCGCGATGATGCCGGGCGCGGCGATCAATCCCTATGCCAGCCCGCAATTGGTGTTCGACGCCAGCCGCGCCGCCAGCGCCTCGCGCCTTGCCGAGGCTCCGTTGGGCGCACCGGCAGGCAGCGCGGCGGGTGATGTGGCAGGCACCGGCGGTGCGGCCGCCTTTGCCAGCCGTATCGGCGGGGTGGGCGGCGCGCCTGCACAGGCGCGGCCGATGACCAATCCTTCGACCACAGTGACCGAAGGCACGCTGATCCCCGCGATCCTTGAAACCGCGATCAACACCGATGTTCCGGGCTTTGTCCGCGCGGTGGTGAGCCAGGATGTGCGAAGTTTTGATGGCAAGCGCATTCTCGTGCCGCGTTCGTCGCGGTTGATCGGGCAGTATCAGGCGGGCGTGCAGCAAGGGCAGCGGCGCGCCTATGTGATCTGGACGCGGCTGATCCGGCCGGATGGCGCTTCGGTCAACCTTGCATCACCCGCGATCGGGTTTGACGGGACGACCGGGCTGGAAGGTGACGTCAACAGCCACTTCTTCAAACGCTTTGGATCGGGCCTGCTGCTGTCAGTGATCGGCGGGCTGGGCGCGGTTGCGACCGGCGGCGTCGGCGGCGTGATCGTTGCGGGCGGCGCGCAAGGCGCGGCGAGTTCGGCGGTGCAGGCCAACGGCGAGATCAGCCCGACCATCCGCGTGCGCATGGGCGAACCGATCCGGGTGTTCACCGCGCGCGATCTCGATTTCAGCACGGTCGGCAACTGAGTGGAGCAATGAGCGCGGATATCCACCGACTGGGCATGGGTGAGGAGCCTGACAGCGCCGCGTTGAGTGCCGAACGCAGCGTCTATCTTGACGCCTATCTCGCGCCGTTCCGCCGCTGGCTTGATCGTGACACTGTGACCGAAATCATGGTCAACCGACCCGGCGAAGTGTGGATCGAGGATGCGTCGAATCCGGGGATGCAGCGGATTGATACCCCCGAAATTGATGACCGGCTCGTGCAGCGCCTCGCCGAACAGGTCGCGCGCGTTTCGCACCAAGGGATCAACCGCGAACACCCGCTGCTGGGTGCCACCCTGCCAGACGGCGCGCGGGTGCAGTTCTGCGGCCCGCCTGCCAGCCGCAAGCATTGGGTAATGGCAATCCGCCGCCATCGCAGGCTCGACTTGCCGCTTGATGCCTATGACACCGGCCCGCTGGTGGGCGAGGGCCATGTCGACCTGCCCGACCCGCAATCGCAGCCGATTGCGTTTCTGCGCGCAGCGATCCGGGCGCGGCGCACGATCCTGATTTCGGGCGGCACCAGCACCGGCAAGACCACCTTTCTCAACGCCATGCTCGGCGAAATCCCGCGCGCTGAACGGGTGGTGATGGTCGAAGACACGCCCGAGTTGAAGTTTCCGGGAGAAAACGCGGTCGGCCTGGTCGCGATCAAAGGCGAGCTGGGCGAGGCCAAAGTCACCGCCAATGAATTGCTGCAAGCCGCCTTGCGCCTGCGGCCCGACCGGATCGTGCTGGGCGAATTGCGCGGCGCGGAAAGTGTCAGTTTTCTGCGCGCGATCAACACCGGGCATCCGGGCAGTTTTTCGACCATCCACGCCAATAGCTTGCGCGGCGCGCTCGAACAATTGTCGCTGATGGTGATGCAGACCGGGATCGGGCTGACCCGCACAGACACCATCGCCTATGCCGCCAGCGTGATCGACGTGATCGTGCAACTGGGCCGCGATGCCAATGGCAAACGCGGGATCACGCAGATTGCTGATAGCCGGGATCTGGTATGATGTCCGGTCTGCGCCGCCAGAGGTGGCCCGTCAGCACAAGCTGTCAAATTGACATTGGTGTGACAAGCACATCTTCCTGATTTACACCTTGCAGCCTAGCGAACATGGGGTTGCGAGTGTCGTGATCGATCAAGCGGCGCGAGGCAGAACAGGGAAGCGATGAGCACGTCACCGATTGCCACTGAGGATGTTTCCGCCAGCACAAGCACCGTGCAGATGGTTGAACTTGGCCCTGACGAATCGCCCTATTTCAACCGCGAGCTATCGTGGCTGCAATTCAACCAACGCGTGCTGGCAGAGGCCTGCAACGAACAATATCCGCTGCTGGAACGCCTGCGCTTCCTGTCGATTTCGGGCAGCAATCTTGATGAATTCATGATGATCCGCGTGGCCGGGCTGGTCGGGCAGGTGCAGCGCGGGCTGGAAACACCGTCGCTTGATGGGCGTAGCCCTTCGCAGCAACTCGCCGCGATCCGGCAAAAGCTGGCTGAATTGTCGCAGCGCCAGCAAGCGATCTGGCGTTCGGTGCGCGATGGATTGGCCGGGGCTGAAATCCACATTGCCGATGAACAGCGCATCAGCCCTGCCGCCTACAAGTGGCTGAAAGCGTTCTTCCTTGAAGAAATCCTGCCGATCATCACGCCGCAGGCGCTCGACCCGGCGCATCCGTTCCCCTTCGTGCAGAACGAAGGCATGGGCCTGCTGTTCACGCTGACCCGCGACGAGACAAACGAACAATTGATCGAAATGGTGCTGATCCCCAGCGCGCTGCCGCGGTTTGTGCGGGTGCCGCATAGGGTGACGGGCGAAAGCGGGGTGCTGTATATTTCGATCGCGCGGCTGATCCAGCGCTATGCCGGCGCGCTGTTCCCCGGCTTCACGATCGAAGGCGACGGGTTGTTCCGCGTGCTGCGCGACAGCGACATCGAAATCGAGGAAGAGGCCGAGGATCTGGTGCGCACCTTCCGCAGCGCAATCCAGCGCCGCCGCCGCGGGCAGGTGATCCAGTTGGAACTGGAGGAAGATTTCGATCCTGCCGCCGAGGCGCTGCTGCTTGAACAATTGGGCATCAATGAAGCCGCGGTAATCAAGACCGATGGGATGATCGGGATCGACGGGCTGGCCGAAATCGTCCGCGAAGACCGGCCTGACCTGAAGTTCGACGCCTATTCGCCGCGCTTTCCCGAACGCATCCGCGAACATGACGGCGATGCCTTTTCCGCGATCCGCGAAAAGGACATCATCATCCACCACCCCTACGAAAGTTTTGAAGTGGTAGTTGATTTCATCCGGCAGGCCGCCGCCGATCCCGATGTGGTGGCGATCAAGCAGACGCTTTACCGCGCGGGATCACAAAGCGCGGTAATCAATGCCCTGATCGAGGCGGCAGAGGCGGGCAAATCGGTCACGGCCGTGGTCGAATTGAAGGCCCGGTTTGACGAAGAACAGAACCTCAAATGGGCGAGCAAGCTTGAACGCGCCGGGGTGCAGGTGATCTACGGTTTCACCGACTGGAAAACCCACGCCAAGGTGGCGATGGTGGTGCGCCGCGAGGGCGAAAGTTTCCGCACTTACTGCCATTTTGGCACCGGCAATTATCACCCTGTCACCGCCAAGGTTTACACTGATCTGAGCTTCTTCACCGCCGACCCCAAACTGGGGCGCGATGCGGCCAAGATGTTCAATTTCGTCACCGGCTATGTCGAACCCCATGCGCTCGAACGCATCCACATCGCGCCGATCGATCTGCGCGCCGAAATCTATCGCCGGATCGATATCGAGATCGCCCATGCGCAGGCAGGCAAGCCAGCGGCGATCTGGTTCAAGTGCAACCAGCTGACCGATGAAGGCGTGATCGATCGGCTCTATGCCGCCAGCAATGCCGGGGTGCAGGTGGAACTGATCACGCGCGGCATCTGTTGTTTGCGCCCTGGGGTGGCGGGCCTTTCGGAAAATATTCGGGTCAAATCGATAATCGGCCGCTTCCTTGAACACAGCCGTATCTATGCCTTTGCCAATGGTCACGCCCTGCCGAGCACGCAGGCGGCGGTGTTCATCTCATCGGCGGACATGATGAGCCGCAATCTGGATCGCCGGGTTGAGGCGCTGATCCCTATCCTCAACCGCACCGTGCATGATCAGGTGCTGCAACAGGTGCTGCTGGCCAATATGCTTGATACCGAACAAAGCTGGTGGTTGCACCCCGATGGCAATTATTCGCGGGTTACGGCAGCCAAGGAAGACGGAGCAAAACCATTCAACTGCCACCGCTATTTCATGACCAACCCGTCGCTATCGGGGCGCGGCGGGGCGCTTGAAGCGGGCGCGGTGCCCAAGCTGACCATGCGCCGGGGGGCGGCCTAGTGACCTATCCAAAACGTCGGGGTGAGCTTGGCAGCGTGATTGCCGGAAGCAGGCCCGAACGTGCGATCATCGACATCGGTTCGAACACCGTGCGTCTGGTCGTCTATGGCGGCACGATGCGCGCGCCCACCGTGTTGCTCAACGAAAAGGTGACCGCCAAACTGGGGCGTGACATCGCCAGCGCGGGCAGGCTGGCCGACGAAGCGATGGCGTTGGCGATGCGCGGGCTGAGGCGGTTTGCATTGTTGCTGGTCGATCTGGGCATCACCGATATTGAAACGGTGGCCACAGCGGCGGTGCGCGATGCAGCCAATGGCCCTGAATTCGTCGCGCAGTTGCAGGCTATCGGCCTTCAGCCGCGCGTCATCACGGGCGAGCAGGAAGCCTTGCTCAGCGCCCACGGGGTGATCGGCGCGTTCCCGCAAGCACGCGGGATCGTGGCGGATCTTGGCGGGGGTAGCCTTGAACTGGTGCGCGTTGCTGGCGGGCAGACCGACAGCGCCAGCACGCTGCCGCTCGGCACCCTGCGCCTGCCCGATCACCGCAAGGGCGGGCGGGCAGAGATGGACAAGTCGCTCGACAAGGCGATCCGCAAGGCCGGGTGGGATCTATCGGGCAATGCGCCTGATGCGAACGGCGCGCTCTATCTGGTCGGCGGAACGTGGCGGGCGATGGCGGTCTATGCGATGGCGGCGCGCGGATACCCGCTCAGCGATCCGCACGGGTTCGAACTCGACTCCGATGCCGCGAACGAACTTGCAAAGGGCCTAGCCTCGACCGAAAGCCAGGTAATCAAAGGCCGCGAACGGATTTCGGCGATGCGCGCTGAAAAGCTGCCCGATGCCGCCGTGCTGTTGCAGGCATTGCTGGCGCGGCTGGCACCCGCAAAGGTGGTGTTTTCATCATGGGGTCTGCGCGAAGGGCTGATTTATGATCGCCTGCCAGCGCATACCAAGGCGCAAGACCCGCTGCTCGCCGGGATCGCGGTGTTTGCCAGCCAGCGCGGATCGGCTCCGACGCTGGCGACGCGGCTGGCAGCCTGGACGCTCGACGCGGCGCCCGCGCGCGAACATGGCAGCGAACGGCTGCGGCTGGCAGCAACCATGCTGGCACTCGCCGCAATGCAGATCGAACCGAACATCCGCCAGCCGCAAGCCATCAACTGGGCGCTGCACAAACGTTGGGTGGGGATCAATGCCATGGAACGCGCGATGCTCGCCGCTGCGATTTCCGCCAATGGCAACCAGCTGAATCTACCCGCCCGGGTGCGCGCGCTCGCAAGCGAGGAGGCGCTGGAGGAAGCGGTGCGCTGGGGTCTGGCGCTGCGGATCGCCCGGCGGCTGGGCGCGCAGTCGCGCCGCTCGCTCGAAGTCAGCCGGCTGGTGGTGGAAGACACCGCGCTGGTTTTGAAACTGGCGCACAGCCACGCCGCGCTGTGCGGCCAGTCGACCGAAAAGGATATAAAGCTGCTGGCCGGGCGGTTGGGGCTTGGCTGGCGGGTCGATATCGTGCCCGACGCCGAACTGGTATAAGCCCGTGCGGCGCCTGAGCATTTTCAGCGCGTGATGCGTCAGCATCTTAGCGCGCTGGTATTAAGCGTTTGACGGTTGTTTCCTTGATAGTCCGGTTCATCCGCTCGGTCTGACCGTTGCGCCAGGGGTGATTGATCTTAGTTTCTATGCACCGCATATCGACCATGAGTGTCGTTCAGGTGGCTTCGGGCCAACGCCATAGGGAAGTAGCCAATGGCGTATGTCCTGAACGTCTTCATCGGTTCTTTGTCACCAGCCACTTCGGGCAGTCGGCTGATTGCGCGGCGCTGCAGGCAGCGATGCAGTGACGGGCATGTCAGAACGCGGGATTGTGGCCTGCTGGCGTAGAGGCAGTCATCCAGCGCCCGATGCGGCTTGCAAACGGGGCGAGGGGGTCTATTCTCGCTAAACGTTCGCAGGGGAGGCGGTGCCATGACAATCCACCAGGTTTCATTTCCGGTCACAGCTGCGCTGCTGATGGGCCTGACCGCTTGCAGCCCGGCCAAACAGACCATCGACCCCGCGGGCGAAACCTTTGCCGCAGTGGCACCTGATGAGGTGATCACGCTTACCGGAACCGAACCGTTCTGGGGCGTCCGGATATCAGGGGGGCAAGCAAATTATGCCAACCCCGATCATCCCGAAGGCTATGACTTTGCGGTTGAGCGGTTCGCTGGAAACAACGGGCTGGGCTTTTCGGGCACGATGGAAGGGGCCGCAGTCACTATCACGCTTACGCCCGGTGCGTGCAGTGACGGGATGAGCGACCGCACCTATCCCTATGTCGCCACTATCGCCTTGGGTGACGAAACCCTGCGCGGGTGCGGCTATACTGACCGGCAGCCATTTACGGGCGATGCCGCGCCGTAAACGGCGGGGTTGATACGCCCTGATCCTAGAACAGTCCCGGAATCTCGAACTGCGCGGCATTGGGCCGTTGGGGCTGCAGCATCTGGTGCTCTGGCAGATCGAGTCCGGCGCGCGCGCGCTGGGTTTGATTCACGCCGCCCGCAATTGCGATTTGCCCGCCGGTAATCGGCGCTGCGCATGAGCGCCCGGCCAGAAAATCGAGTGCGGTCGCAATTGAGGCTTCCTGCGGATCACCAAGCGCGCGTGAGAGGTCATCGCCCGCGCTGCAAGTATTCGGCATTACGCTAGCCAGACCCGAAAAATATTCGCCCTGGTCATTGGCGTTGACCGTTTGGAAGGTGACCGCGCGCACCCGCAGATCACATGCGGCAAGATCAAACCCGAACTGGCCGACCGGCTTACCAAACGAATTGGCACCGATCAGCGCGATGTTATCGTTCAGATAGGGGATCATGCTGTTGGTGACCAACTCGCTTGCCGATGCGGTCGCACCGGTGGCGATGAAGGCGACACGGCTGGGGGCAATCGCGTTGACTTCGCTGCGAAACAATCGTGTTTCGTTCTCGGCTGCCTTGGATGGGCGCAAGATGGTGCGGCTCCACACCTGTCCGATGCGTCCTTCACCCATCAGATCGCCCATCGTATCGGCCACACTCACCAGCCCGCCGCCATTATAGCGCAGGTCAATGATCAATTCGGTCACGCCCTGCGCGGCGAATTGGCCATAGGCCTGGCGCAACTGTTCTGCGGCGTCAGCAACAATGAAGGTGCGCAGGTTGAGATAGCCCACCTGTTTGCCGCCATCATTGAGGATCAGCGTGCCAAAGCGGTCTGATACCGGATCGAGCGAAAAATCGGTCTTGGTGATGCTGCTTTCGATGGTTGCGCCGCCGGGTTGGACAAAGCGCAGCACCCGTGTTGTACCTGCGGTGGACGGGCCAAGTGCATCGACCACCGCCTGCGCGCCTCCGCTTGCCATCAGGCTGGATACGGTTTGCAGGTTGGCGCTGGTGGTGCCGATCGCGGTAATCTCGCTACCGCGATCCAATCCGGCGGCAAGGCCGTTGGCACCTTCAAAAGCTTCCGCCACGAATACCCGGCGTGCAGCATTATCAAACGCCAGACGGATGCCGAAGCCCGCGCTGGAGCCGGAATTGATCAGCGCGTTTTCTTCGGCAATCGAGGTTGCAAAGGTGAACCCGCGATCACGGTTCTGCGCCCGCGCCGGGGCGACCCGCGCATCAAGGTAGGCTTGCAGGCTGTTGACGCTGGTCTGATTGACCGTGGCCAGCAGATCGGGGAACAGATACCATTCATTGAGCACCTGATCGGCAAAATCCTGCTGGGCACGCAGCGAACAGGCTGAAGGTGTCGGAGTTGGTGTGGGCGCAGGGGTCGGCCCGCCGCCGGTATTGGGCGGTGGGCTTGACGATCCGCCGCCGCCACAGGCAGCAAGACTGGCGGCGAGAACGAAGCTCAATGCGGTGCGACCGACATGCATGGCGAGTGATAACTCCGGAATCGTAAAGGATCAGAGGCGGGCTAAGCCCTGTTTTCTACATCGAAGAGATGCAATGTCACCGGTGCAAGAGCAAGGATCGGCGCATCCAAACTGTGCAATAGGGCTGAAACCGTGACCTTTTTGCCTGCATTTGCTGAGTTTTCCGCAAAAACCGGCGAAAACCGCCTTGCCAAGTCTCGTTTCTCGGCGCTGGCTGGACTAGCACGAGGGGGATGGAACGACAGAATCATGACTGATTTTCCGGCCTGGCTCACGGCGCACGTGCCTGCGCCCGCGCGTCATCCCGGCCTTGCGGTGGCGGTGCTGGGATCGGCGCAGACGATGGCGCGCGGCGGATTTGCGCTGACCAGCCCGGCGTTTGGCGCGGGCGAGGAAATGGACGCCAGCTTCACCGCGTGGGAAGAAGACGCCGTCGCCCCGCCGCTGGAATGGAGCGCGCCGCCGCCCGGATCGCACGAATTGGTGCTGGTCGTTGAAGATGCTTCGGGCGCTTTGGCCAAGGGGGGCGCTGAACCAGCGTGCCACTGGCTAGTCTGGGGCCTCGCTGCGCAGCGCGGCAAGCTGCTTGAAGGCGAAGTGCCGCCGCGCACTGGCAAGAACGCGTTTGGCAATTCCGAATGGCTGTTGCCCGACCCGCCCGAGGGTGAGACGCGCCACTATCTGTTTCAACTGTTCGCTACCGACCTGCCGCTTGTGCTGATGCCTGGCGCGGGGAGGGCGGAACTGCTCGCATCGCTGCAAGGGACGATTACCGCCTGCGCAGTGCTCCACGCTACCTTTACCGGGGGCGGGAGTGATGATGCGGGCTGGGAAGATGATGAGATTGACTAAACTGCCACTATGACAAGGGAGTAGAATATGGCTGGCTCGACCAACGCACTGCAGAAACCCGTGACACTTTCCGGTGATCTCGAAGCGGTCATCGGCAAGGGTCCGATGACCCGCGCTCAGGTGACATCGAAGGTGTGGGAATACATCAAGGCGAACAGCCTTCAGGACACCAAGGACAAGCGTCAGATCAATCCCGATGCCAAGCTGGGCGCGGTGATCGGCAAAGACCAGATCTCGATGTTCCAGATGACGGCTGCGGTGTCCAAGCACCTCAAGTAAGCGTGCCGGGCACCATCGCGGTGCCTTGCCACTTGCGCAATATCGGCGGCGCGCGGCCTGTTATGGGTCGCGCGCCGTCGTGTTTTGGCGGTGGTTGGGCCTGTGCGGCGCACCGGTAATTCCAGCGCAATTGTTCGATCAGCTTAGCCGCGCTATCACCCTTGCCAATGTCTTTGCCCCGATCAGCGGGCGTTTACCTTCGGGAGCCTCCTCCATGCAAATCTGTGCGCCGTCTTTCATCGCTCTGGCCGCTGCGCTGGCGCTGGTCAGCCCGCTTGCTGCGCAGGAGGCTGACCCGGCGGTCGCCACCGCCAATGCCGCGCTGGAGGCCGCGCCGGTGTTTGATGGGCATAATGACGTCCCCAACCAGCTGCGCGCGCGGGTGGCGAACCAGATCAACGGATTTGATTTTGCGGACACCTCTCACACTGGCGAGAGCCATCCCCAAGCGAGCGTGATGCAGACCGATCTGGCGCGGCTTGCCCAAGGCAAGGTCGGGGCGCAGTTCTGGTCGGTCTATGTCCCCTCCAACCCCGATGAGGCCGAGGCGGTGCAGCAGGTGATCGAGCAGATCGATGTCACCAAGCGGTTGATCGCGCGCTACCCCGATGGGCTGCGTTATGCCGAGACCGCCGATCAGGTCGAACGCGCAATGGCCGATGGCAAAGTCGCTTCGCTGCTGGGCATGGAAGGCGGCCATTCGATCGGATCGAGCCTGGCGGTGCTGCGCCAGCTTTATGCGCTGGGCGCGCGCTATATGACGCTCACCCACAACAGCAACACCCCGTGGGCCGACGCGGCGACCGATACCCCGGTGCACGGGGGTCTGAGCGATTTCGGCAAGGATGTGGTGCGCGAGATGAACCGGCTGGGGATGCTGGTCGATCTTTCCCATGTCAGCGAGGCGACAATGCTCGATGCGCTCGACGTGGCGCAGGCCCCGGTGATTTTCAGCCACTCGGGCGCGCGCGCGATCAATGGTCATCCGCGCAATGTGCCCGATTCCGTTCTGCGGCGGCTGCCCTATAATGGCGGGATCGTCATGGTGGTGGCGTTGCCGGGGTTCCTCAATGAACAACGCCGCCAGTGGTTTGCCACCCGTTCGGCCGAAGAGGCGCGGCTGAAGGCGCTGTTTCAGGGGCAGCCCGACACGGTAACGGCGACGATGGACGCATGGGATAAAGCCAACCCCGAACCCGCCACCACGATTGCGCACATGGCCGACCATATCGACCATATCCGCGAGATTGCGGGAGTGGAGTCGATTGGCATTGGCGGGGATTTTGACGGGATGCCATCAGGCCCGGTCGGTTTCGAGGACGTGCGCGGCTATCCGCTGCTGTTCGCTGAACTGGCCCGGCGCGGCTATTCGCAAGCCGAACTGGAGATGATCGCCAGCCGCAATGCGCTGCGGGTGATGCGCGCGGCCGAAGCTTTTGCCGCGAGCGTCGCGGACATGGCTCCGATCGAGACGCTGATCACATCGCCCGCGAAGGCGCAGTGATCAGCCCCAGATCGCCGGAATGATCCACACCGCGCTCATCGCGATCACGGCGAAGGCAAGGCTGAAGCCCAGCACATAGCGAAGGCCAGTGTGGGATACTGACCCGCGCGCGGCGTCGGTTTCGATGTGGACGGTGTCGTCTTGTTCGGACATGCGACTCTCCTATTGGTTTCCGTAAGGTAAGCCAACGGCAACATATTACAATGATTACCGCGATACCGCGCCGGGCGCGTTCTCAAACCTGCCGGGCGCGGTCGTCCCTCAGTCTCTGAGCAGTTCGTTGATTCCGGTCTTTGAACGGGTCTGCGCGTCCACCGTTTTGACGATCACCGCACAATAGAGGCTTGGGCCGGGTGATCCATCGGGTAGCGGCTTGCCCGGCAGCGATCCGGGGACGACCACCGCATAGGGCGGAACCGCGCCCATGTGGACTTCACCCGTGGCACGGTCGACGATCTTGGTTGATGCGCCAAGATAGACGCCCATCGACAGCACGGCGCCTTCGCCCACCCGCACACCTTCGGCGACTTCGGCGCGCGCACCGATGAACGCGCCATCGCCGATGATGACGGGTTCGGCCTGCAAGGGTTCAAGCACACCGCCAATCCCTGCGCCGCCGGAAATATGCACATTCGCGCCGATCTGCGCGCATGATCCGACAGTCGCCCAGGTATCGATCATGGTGTTTTCGCCAACGTAAGCGCCGATATTGACGAAGCTCGGCATCAGCACCGCGCCCTTGCCGATAAAGCTGCCGCGCCGCACCACTGCGCCGGGCACGACGCGAAAACCCGCTTCGCTAAAACGGTTTTCGCCCCAGCCAGCAAACTTCAGCGGCACCTTGTCAAACGCCGCCTCACCCGCTGCGCCGCCTTCCATCACGCGGTTTTCGTTCAGCCGGAAGCTGAGCAGCACGGCCTTTTTCAGCCATTGGTTGACCTTCCAGCCGCCACTTCCGTCAGGCTCTGCCACGCGCGCCTCGCCGCTATCGAGCAGCGCGAGTGCATCACTGACGGCATGGCGCACATCGCTGCCGGGTGTGACGTCAGCGCGGCTTTCCCACGCGTCTTCGATGGCGGCGATCAGGGTGTCACTCATGGTGTTCTCCGGTGCGAAATCAGCAAGTCGGTGCTGCTAGCCGCACTGTGGGAACACGGCAAGCGTTACGCTGGCATTCCGGCGGCGCGGGCGAATTCGTAAGCCCGCTCGGTCAATGGGCGCACGCGGTCGCTCATCGCCTGCGCATGGGCAGACGACGCGGTGCCATCGATCACGCGCTTCTTGATCCCCTGCATGATCCCGGCAAGCCGGAACAGGTTATAGGCAAAATACCAATCCATCGGCGGAACGGGATAGCCGGTGCGCGCGACGTAGCGTTCGACCGCTTCTTCGACCGTGGGGATGCCCAGCGCCGCCAGATCCAGCCCCAGCAGCCCCGCACGCCCGTCAGCGGGCTGGAACCAGTTGAGCATCAGGTAGCTGAAATCGGCAATCGGATCGCCCAGCGTCGACAGCTCCCAATCGAGCACCGCGATGATGCGGGCTTCCGTCTTGTGGAAGATTACGTTGTCGAGCCGGTAATCACCATGCACCACGGATGAACCGTGCTGCGGCGGGATGGTTTGCGGCAGCCATTCGATCAGCCGCTCCATTTCGGGCATATGCTCGGTTTCAGACAGCTTGTATTGCTTGGTCCAGCGGGCGATCTGGCGCGCGCAGTAATCGGTTGGCTTGCCATAATCGCCAAGCCCGATGGCGTCGGGTTGATTAAGGTGCAGATCGGCCATCGTGTCGATCAGCGCGTGATAAAGTTCGCGGCGTTCGGCAGGTTCGATCCCCGGCAGCGCGCCATTCCACAGGCTGCGCCCATCGGCCATGCTCATCACGAAGAACTTCGATCCGATCACGTCCGGATCTTCGCACAGACCATAGGTGCGCGGGACGGGAAAGCCGGTGGGATACAGCCCGGTCATCGCGGTATATTCACGGTCAACCGCGTGAGCCGATGGCAGCAACTTGCCGAACGGTTGACGGCGCAACACGTAGGATGCGCTGGGCGTGTCGATCCGGTAGGTCGGGTTCGATTGCCCGCCCTTGAACTTGGTGTAGCTGATCGGGCCGGCAAAGCCTTCGACATTGGCTTCGAACCAGCGCGTCAGCGCGGCGAGATCGAGCGCGTCTTTCTCGGTCACTGCGACCGTGCCGACCATTTCCTTGTCGTAATCGATGTTGTTCGTTTCTGGCATCAGTCAAACACCACCACGCTGCGCGCTGAATGCCCCGCGCGCATCTTGTTGAAGCCTTCGTTGACCGCATCGAGCGGGATGCGTTCGGCGATAATCGTATCGAGATCGAGCAGCCCGCGCAGGTAAAAATCGACGAGGCGCGGCAGATCGATGGGGAAGTGGTTCATCCCCATCAGCGCGCCCATCAGCTTTTTGCCGCCGAGCAAATCCATCGCCGACAGGCCAACCTTGCAATCCAATGGCATCATGCCGAGGATCACTGCTGTTCCCCCGCGCCGCAACGATGCCACTGCAAGATCGGCCGAGGCTTGTCTGCCCACCGCTTCGATCCCCCAATCGACCCCGCCATTCGAAATGGCGATGATCTGCTTGGCCGCATCCTCGGCCAGCGCGTCGATGGTATGGGTCGCGCCCAGCACTTCAGCCAGCGCGCGCTTTTCCGGCAGCGGATCGGCGGCGATGATCTTGCCTGCGCCAGCGATTTTGGCGGCGTTGATCGCGGCCAGACCCACGCCCCCGCAGCCCACCACCAGCACGGTTTCACCCGGCGTCACCTTGCAAGCGTTGAAAATCGTCCCCGCCCCGGTCGTCACCGCGCAGCCGAGCACGGCGGCGCGATCAAACGGCATATCCTTGTCGATCGCAACGCAGGCGTGTTCGTGAATCAGCATCTGTTCGGACAGCGCCGACAGGTTGAGCATCTGTGCCACGGGTGAGCCATCGGCGCGCAGCATACGCGGCGGTTCACCCTTGGCACGGCGGGTGTCAGCGCCCATGCACAGCGCCATGCGGCCCGTTACGCAGAACTCGCAGTGCCCGCAAAAGGCGGACAGGCAGCTGACGACATGATCGCCGGGCTTCACCGTCTTCACTTCCGATCCGACCGCGCGCACGATCCCCGCCGCTTCATGCCCCGGTATAGCGGGAAGCGCGTGGGGGTAATGCCCATCGATGAAGTGCAGATCGGAATGGCACAGCCCGCAGGCCTTGGTGTCGATCAGCACTTCATGCGGAAGTGGGTCGGCAAAGGTGACTTCGCCGATGGTCAGGCCTTGGCCCGGTTGTTCAAGAATCGCGGCTTTTGCCATTGATCCAAATCTCCGTTCGCCCTGAGCCTGCCGAGGGCTGTTCTTCTTCATGACCCGTTGCTCGAAGAAAAGCAGTGCTTCGACAGGCTCAGCACAAACGGATTTCCTGACTGGCCTAGCGCGCCACACCCATATCGCCCGAACTGAAGCTCGCGCCGTCAGTGGTGGCCCGCCCATGGTCGCCGCGCAGCGCATTGGCCGTGGGGCCGGGCTGCGGAGCGTGCTTGGCGAACTCCATATGCGCAATCGAGCGCGCGTGGACTTCGTCCGGCCCATCGGCCAGCCGCAGCGTGCGTTGATTGGCGTAGCTGCGCGCAAGACCGTAATCTTCCGACACGCCGCCGCCGCCATGCGCTTGGATCGCATCGTCGATAATCCGCAGCGCCATGGTGGGGGCCTGCACTTTGATCATCGCGATTTCCTGCTTTGCCGCCTTGTTGCCGACCTTGTCCATCATGTCGGCGGCTTTCAGGCAAAGCAGGCGGGTCATGTCGATATCGATGCGGGCACGCGCGACGCGTTCTTCCCACACTGAATGCTTGTAAACCGGCTTGCCGAAGGCTTCGCGTTCCTGCAGGCGGCGGCACATTTTCTCCAGCGCTTCTTCCGCGACGCCGATGGTGCGCATGCAGTGGTGGATGCGGCCCGGCCCAAGGCGGCCTTGCGCGATTTCAAACCCGCGCCCTTCGCCCAGCAACATATTGGTGACGGGGACGCGCACGTCCTTCATCTCGACTTCCATGTGGCCGTGCGGGGCATCATCGTAACCGAACACCGGCAGGTGACGCAGGATGTTCACGCCGGGGGTGTCAATTGGCATCAGCACCATCGATTGCTGGGCGTGGCGCTGGGCAGAAAGATCGGTTTTGCCCATCACAATCGCGACCTTGCAGCGCGGATCGCCAAGGCCCGATGACCACCACTTGCGCCCGTTGATGACGTATTCGTCGCCATCGCGTTCGATCCGGGTTTCGATGTTGGTCGCATCAGATGACGCAGTGAAAGGTTCGGTCATCAGGAAGGCCGAACGGACTTCCCCGTTCATCAGCGGACGCAGCCACGTCTCTTTCTGCTCGCGCGTTCCATAGCGGTGGAACACTTCCATATTGCCGGTATCGGGCGCGGAACAGTTGAACACTTCGCTGGCCCAGCCGATGCGTCCCATTTCCTCGGCGCAGAGCGCATATTCGAGGTTGGTGAGGCCGGGGTCTTCAAATTCGAAGCTGTCGTCGACATGGTGATGGCTGTCATTGCGCGGCGGCATGAACAGGTTCCAGATGCCGGCTTCCTTGGCCTTGGCCTTGGTTTCCTCGACGATCGGAAGCACCTTCCAGCGATCGCCTTCGCGGTCTTGCTGGTCATAGACCGCCACGTTCGGGCGCACATGCGCGGCGATGAAATCGCGCACGCGATTGCGCCAATAAAGCTGACGTTCGGTGGGTTCGAAATCCATGGGGATGTTCCTCTCTCGTCCTGAATTGCAATCGACTCTGCGGACAACCGTGGCAGAGCCTCGTGCGCCCGCCAAGCTCTCATTTCTGGGGCGCGGGCAAGATTCCCTCCTGCGCGAGCGGCGCATCGGGCGCTGCCGCTACGGCATCGCGATTTTCCCGCATTCGGCGTTCGGCCAGCCGGTTGACCCGCGCTTCGTGATCTTCGCGGCTGATCGGAAAGCGCGCCAGCCACCATGCGGCAATTACCGCCAGCAACAGCATCGCACCGCAGTAATAGATTACCAGATCGGCGATAACCCCCTGTGGCACGGTGCCGGGGGAGGCATCGGTTGCAAGCTGAGACAAGGAGATGATCTGCCCCGACATAAAAATCCCCGCGCCCGTCGCACATTTCTGCACCAGCCAGTTACCCGAATAGAACGATCCTTCCGCCCGGCGGTTGGTGCGTTCCTCAAACGCCTCGACAATTTCG
Source organism: Porphyrobacter sp. MBR-155 (assembly GCF_040547625.1). Taxonomy (NCBI): domain Bacteria; kingdom Pseudomonadati; phylum Pseudomonadota; class Alphaproteobacteria; order Sphingomonadales; family Erythrobacteraceae; genus Porphyrobacter; species Porphyrobacter sp. MBR-155. The sequence continues at coordinate 40,558 of NZ_JBEPQB010000012.1, read as the reverse complement.
GCAATCATCGAGGTTGCCGATACCAGCGAGATGATCCCGAGCGAATTGGCAATCAGCACGAAACCGTAAAACAGCCCGGTTGAAGCTGTGCTGCCGGGTTGCGGCCAGAAGCCAAGCAACAGCAACGCGAACGGCGTAATGCCAATCGAGGTGCCGACAATCATCGCAAGGCCTGCGCTTTTCGCTTTGCCAAAGCGGCGGTGCAGCGGGCCGATCATCACGAACATCAGCACCACTGATGCAAACAGCACCAGCGGATAGAGGATCAACTGCGCGCGAGTGAGCTGCCACACGAACAGGTTGAGGTAATTGGTGATCGAAAAGGTCATGCCTTGATGGACATAGGCGGCAAGCCCGCCAACCGCGAAAATCAGGAACGCGCGTTCGGAAAAAGCCTCGGTAATCTCGCTGAACGCGCCCTTGATGGTGAACGGGGCAGGCTTGGTTGCGGGCAGGCGAGCCACCAGTTTGTGCTGGCCCAAAGCCGACCCGATCACCGACACCGCCATCAATATCGCGCCGAATATGCCAAACACGAAATAGCCGTCCTGCTGCAACAGCCCTTCGGCGCCGGGCATGAAGACCGTGTAGGCCAGCACCATCATGCCCAGCCCGCCGATCCACCCGCCCATCGCGCGGTATCGGAACAAGGTGGTGCGTTCATCGTAATCGGCGGTGATTTCCGGCACCAGGCTGATTGACGGCACCTCGCACGCTGACAGCAGCAGGCGCACGGCAATCGCGATACCGAGCAATCCGGCAAAACTGGGGGCTTCGCCGCTGGGCGGGCTCCACATCAGCACCCAGCAAAAGGCCAGCGGGATCGGGGCGGCATAGAGCCACGGCAAACGCCTGCCCCACTTCGTATAAGTGCGATCCGACAGGTTGCCGAGGATCGGATCGACCACCGCATCGACCAGCAGCGCAATCAGCAAAGCAACGCTGACCAGCGCTGCATCCATGCCCAGCACCTGATTGTAGAAAATCAGCAGGAAAAACGAAAAACCATTGTCTTTCACGCCGAATGCGACCGCGCCAAAGCCCTGAATCAGCTTAAGGCGCATTGGCAATTTGCCTGTTATTAAACCAGCGCCGCCGCTCATAGGCAGCCGCCTGCGCTGGCTTTCAGCCCGCCGAATCCGGCCAAATTCTCTCTCCCGTTTTCAGTTTCGAACCTAGACCGATTGTGCGGGCCGTCAATCATGCAAGCCTGACGCTACGGCATCGCAGTTCGGGCGATCAGTGCTTGCAGGCGCCGTGCGAATGCCGATAACGTAAGCGTCAAGTGGGAGCTTATCGAGAGGAGAATCGGCTCATGGCTGATCTGGAAACATTCCGCAGCGAAACCCGTGCATGGCTGGAGGCGAACTGCCCGGCTGAAATGCGCCAGCCCGTCCGCGATGAAGATGACGCCTATTGGGGCGGACGCCGTGCCAAGTTCAAGAATGACGCGCAAAAAGCATGGTTCGAAGCCTGTCTGGCCAAGGGCTACACCGTGCCTGCATGGCCGCAAGCATACGGCGGGGCAGGGCTGAACCCGGCCGAAGCCAAGGTGCTGTGCGAAGAAATGAGCCGCATCAACGCCCGCCCGCCCTTGTCGTCATTCGGCATCTGGATGCTTGGCCCCGCGCTGCTGCATTTTGGCACCGAAGGGCAGAAACAGCGGTTCCTCAATGAAATCGCGCGCGGCGAGATTCGCTGGTGTCAGGGCTATTCGGAACCGGGTTCGGGCAGCGACCTTGTCAGCTTGCAGACCTTTGGCGAGGATAAGGGCGACAGCTGGGTGGTCAACGGCCAGAAGATCTGGACATCCTACGCCGATCACGCCGACTGGATTTTCTGCCTCGTGCGCACCGACAAGGCCGACAAATATCAGGGCATCACCTTCATGCTGTTCGATATGGCGAGCGAAGGGGTGAGCACCAAGCCGATCCTGTTGATCAGCGGCAATTCGCCGTTCTGCGAAACCTTTTTCGACAATGTTTCAGTGCCCAAATCCTATGGCGATGATTGTCCGGCCTATGTCGGCCAGATCAATCGCGGGTGGGATGTGGCCAAATATCTGCTCGGCCACGAACGCGAGATGATTTCGGGCGCGGGCGGCGGCGACCGCACGGCTGCGATTGGCGCGGTGATGAAGCGCGCGGCAGCCCGCACCGGCGATGACATTGACCCCGTGCTGCGCGCCGAACTGGCGATGTTCGATGTCGATGCGCTGGCCTACACCGCGATGGGCGAGAAGTTCCTCGATGAAATCAAGGTTGGCAAGGCGCACCCGGCGCAGCCCAATATGATGAAATATGTCGGGACGGAACTGAACAAGCGCCGCCACGAATTGATGATGGCGGCGGGCGGTTCGCGCAGCCTTGAATGGGACAGCGAGGAAACCGGCGGCGGTAAGCCTTCGCGCGGCTGGCTGCGCACCAAGGCGAACTCGATCGAGGGCGGCACCAGCGAGGTGATGCTAAACGTGATCGCCAAGCGTATTCTCGATCTGCCGGGCGCGTAATTTGAAACATTGAGCGTCACCCCTGCCCCAAAAACCTTGGCGCCGGGGTGACGGGCACCATAGAGAGGGAAAACCAATGCCCCTGTATCATAACGACGATCAGGCCATGCTGGCCGATACCGCGCGCGGCTTCATGGCCGAAGAAGGCAACATCGCCAAGCAACTGCGCCACTGGCGCGACCGCAATTGCAAGGATGGCTTCGGCCACGGCCTCTGGAAGCAGATGGCCGAAATGGGCTTTACCGGGATGCTGGTGGGCGAGGGTGATGGCGGGCTGGGCATGGGCCATGTCGAAGCCGGGATCGTGCTTGAGGAAATCGGCCGCAACCTTACCCCCTCGCCGTTTCTCACGTCCTCGGTGCTCGCCGCAACCGCGCTCAAGCACGGATCGGCGGACGTGAAGGGCCGCTACCTCCCCGGCCTGATCGCAGGTGACAGCGTGTTCGCGGTGGCGATTGACGAAACCGCCAAGCACCGCCCCGGTCGCATCACCACCCGCGCCGAACGTTCGGGCAACGGATTCCGGCTGTCAGGTTCCAAAAGCTTCGTCGTCTATGGCGGCAGCGCCGACATGATCGTGGTCGCCGCGCGCACGTCTGGTGCGGACGATGACGACGATGGGATCACGCTGTTCGCGGTGCCCAAAGACGCCAGCAGGATGAGCCATGACGCGGTGCGGCTGGTCGATTCGTCGATGGCAACCCACACCAAATTCGACAACGTCGAGCTTGATGGCGATGCGGTGATTGGTGAGGTCGACGGCGGGCGCGAAGTGCTCAATGCGATGCTGCTGGCGGGCCGGGTTGGCGCTGCGGCAGAAGGCGTGGGCGTTGCCAGCGGGGCGATGGACATGACGGTCGATTACCTGAAACAGCGCAAGCAGTTCGGGCGGCTGATCGGTGAGTTTCAGGCGCTGCAACACCGCGCCAGCCATCTCTATTCCGAGGTCGAAATCGCCCGCGCGGTGACGATCAAGGCGCAGCAATTGCTCGATGCCGGTGCGGAAAGCGCCGACCTGATGACCAGCGTTGCCAAGGCCAAGGTTGCCAAGACCGCGCGGCTCGCGGTGCAGGAGGGGGTGCAAATGCACGGCGGCATTGGTATGACCGACGAATACGACATCGGCCTTTATATGAAGCGCGACCGCGCCTTGGCCGAATTTCTGGGCGATGCTTTTTTCCACGCTAATCGCGTGGCGACCTTGAGCGGATACTAGACTTTTTATCGTCGCCCCGGACTTGATCCGGGGCCCCGCTTTTGTCTCGCGGCGGGTCCGAAGTTAGCGGGATCCCGGGTCAAGTCCGGGATGACGGAGAGAATAGTCGAAATGGACATTCAATCACTTTTCAGCCTCGAAGGGCGCATCGCGCTGGTCACGGGTGGTTCGCGCGGGATCGGCAAGATGTTTGTCGAAGGCCTGCTCGCCGCCGGATGCGCGCGGGTTTACATCTCGGCCCGCAAGGTTGAACAGATGCAGGCCACGATTGACGAATTCGGTGCGGATCGCGTGATCGGCATTCCTGCCGACCTTTCGCAGATGGACGGCATGGTCGCGCTGGCTGATGAATTGCATCGCCGTGAGACCCGGCTCGATATCCTCATCAACAATGCCGGCGCAGCGTGGGGGCAGCCGTTCCTCGAATTTACCGAGGCTGGCTGGCACCGGACGATGGATCTGAACGTCAAAACCCCGTTCTTCCTCACCCAGAAACTGCACGATCTGCTGGTCGAAGGCGGCAAGGCCGGGCATCCGGCCAAGGTGATCCACGTGTCATCAATTGATGGGCAGCGGATCAACCCGTGGGAAACCTACGCCTATCAGGCATCCAAGGCGGCGGTGATCCAGCTGACCCGGCGCATGGCGGCGCGGCTGATCCATGATAACATCATCGTCACCTCGATCGCGCCGGGCGCCTTCCCGTCAGAAATGAACAAGGCCGCCAAGGACGCGCCCGATGCCAGCGCGGCAGGCATCCCGGCCAAGCGGATCGGCACTGCCGAGGATATGGCGGCGGCCGCGATCTACCTGTGCAGCCGCGCAGGCGATTACGTGGTGGGTGACACGCTGACGGTGGATGGCGGCGTGGTCAATGCGCTGCTGCCGAACCACTTCGCCGATCCGGGCGGCAAGGGCTGATCGCCTGACCACCGCAAGCTGGCATCGCGCAATCGGGAAAATTCTCCTGATTGCCGCAGCAGTTACCCAGGCCTAGATTGGCGCGACTCAACATCTGAAGGGCCGCGCCATGATGTTCAATTTTCTGCCTAGGATGATCACCTCCGCTTGCGCGCTTGCGCTGATGGTGCCCGCCGGTGCCTATGCGCAGGAGGCCGCGCCGGCTTCGCCTGCTGACGAAGAGGATTTCGCCATTCCGGATGAGGGTGAGGATGCCGCTCCGCCAGCCGAAATCGCGCCGGAAATCGCCGCCGCGCTGGAACAGATGGATGAAGTGATCAAGGCGCTCGATGCCAAGGCGACGCGCACCGGCAATAATTGGCAATTCACGCTGGAAGAACACATGATGATCGTCGTCACCGATACGGCGGCGGCGCGGATGCGGATCATCACCCCGATCGCGCTGATTGCCGAACTGCCCGAAGGGGCGATGCAGCGGTTGATGCAGGCCAATTTCGATACCGCGCTCGATGCGCGTTATGCAGTGGCGCAGGATCTGGTGTGGGGCGCGTTTATGCATCCCCTTGATACGCTCACCCAGCGCGATTTTGCCTCGGGCATCCTGCAGACCCACAGCATCGGTGCGACCTTCGGCACCAGCTTTTCGAGCGGTGCCATCAGTTACGGCGGCGGTGATAGCGGCGCGATTTTCGAACAGCAATTGGAAGAACTGCTCAAGGAACTGGAGAAGAACCGCACCACCTGATCTGGCATGCAGGGTGCGACCACACGCTTTCTGGCCGCAGTTGCGATGGCCTTGATCCCGAGCCGCTCTACAGCATTTACCAGGCGTGACCGATCCTGTAGCGGTAGCCCATTGTGGTGGCAGCCAAGGGGTGCATTCTTGTCGGCAATTGGGCGCGCGATGATCGGGATTGCCGGCCTGCAACAGCAGCCGATGGCGCATGCTGAACTGGTGTTGTAGGGATTGGCGATGCAATCCCTTTTGGCGGACTATGTCACCCCTTTTGGCCCCTATATCGGCCTTGCCCTGCTAATCGGCATTTTTGCGGCCTTCGCGACTGAGCGCAGGCCGCCGGTGATCATTGCGGTCACGGGCGGACTGTTGATGATGCTATTCGGCTTTCTGCCCCCGCGCGAACTGCTGGGCGTGTTCAGCAATTCGGCACCGATCACGATTGCCGCGATGTTTGTGCTGTCAGGCGCGTTGCTGCGCACTGGCGCTCTGGAGGAGGTTTCGGGCTGGATCATCCGGCGCACCTTGCGCAAACCCCGGCTGGCGGTGGCGGAGATTGGCGCCGGAACCATCGTGGCTTCTGCGTTCATGAACAACACGCCGGTTGTGGTTGTGATGATCCCGATCGTTCAGCGCCTCGCCCGCGTGCTCGGCCTTGCTGCCACCCGGCTGCTGATCCCCTTGTCCTATATATCGATCCTTGGGGGGACGCTGACGTTGATCGGCACGTCAACCAATCTGCTGGTCGATGGTGTGGCCCAGCAACAGGGGCTGGCGGCGTTCGGGATTTTTGAGATCACTGTGGTCGGCCTGTGCGCCGCGGCGGCCGGGCTTGGAGTGCTGACCCTGACAGGAAGGTTTCTGCTGCCCGACCGGGCCGCCCACGCCATTGACGATCAGGGTGAGAGCGATGCGTTTCTGTCGCACCTGGTGCTGGCACCGGAAAGCCTGCTGGTCGGGCGCAGGATCGGTGACATCACCGTTTTTCGCCGCCCTGGCGTGCGTCTTATCGGCGTCCAGCGGGGCAAGGCGATCAATCGGCATGGTTTCGATGATTGGCTGCTTGCGGCGGGGGATCAACTGATCGTGACCGCCAGCCCGACCGAGCTTGCATCGCTTGCCGAAGCGGATGATTTCAAGGTCGGTCTGATGGGTGTTGGCGGCGGAGTAACAACGGCTGGCCCAAACCGACCCCGAGACCTGCGGCTGGTGGAGGCGGTAATTTCTCCTTCCCACCCCATGATCGGGCGCAGACTGGCCGATATCCCGCTGCTGTCCCGGCTCAGGGTTCGCGTGCTTGGCCTTGTCCGGCCCCGCCATGTTGCTGGCCCCGATCTTGCCAATGTGCGCGTGCGGGCAGGCGACCGGTTGCTTATCGCAGCGGGCAACGATGCCGCGCAGGCGCTGCAGGCAAATGTCGGCCTGACCGATGTCAGCAAGGCGAAAGTCCGTGCGTTTCGGCGGACCAAGGCCCCTATCGCCATTGCCACCTTGGCAGGGGTTGTTTTGCTGGCCGCGACATTCGGATGGCCGATCGAAGCGCTCGCTTTGGCAGGGGTCGGCATCGTCCTGTTGTTCCGCTGCCTTGAACCGGAAGAAGCCTGGGGCGCGATTGACGGTAATACGCTGGTATTGATCTTCGGGATGCTGGCTGTCGGCAAGGGGTTGGAAAATGCCGGGACGGTCGAACTGATCGTGTCCAGTCTTGAACCCCTGTTGACGACAATGACACCGTTGATTCTGTTGATCGCGATCTATGCCGTCACCAGCCTGCTCACCGAAACCGTAACCAACAACGCGGTGGCGGTGATCATGACGCCGATTGCGATTAGCCTGGCCCCGATTGCCGGAATCGACCCGCGCCCCTTGGTGGTCGCCGTGATGTTCGGGGCCAGCGCGAGCTTTGCTACGCCGATTGGTTATCAGACCAACACACTCGTTTACGGCGCGGCCAACTACCGCTTCATGGACTTCGTGAAGATCGGCGTCCCGATGAATATCACGGTCGGCATTGCGGCATGCATGGCGATTCATTGGCTCTACTGATGCGCTTATACCAGCGCGCTAAGATGCTGACGCATCACGCGCTGGAATTTCTCAAGCGCCGCACGGGCTTATACCAAAGCGCGATGAGTCAGGCTCATCGCGCTTTGGTATAACATCAGCGCGCGGGGAATGTCGGAGCCAATCCAGCAGGCTAACCAGTCAAACACTGATCCCGAACAACCTGCCAACCGCAGCTGTGACCGCCATCGCCAGAATGCCCCAGCCCATCACCCGCAGCATGGCCGGGATGATCGGCGCAGCGCCCGCCTTCGCGCCAAGCGCGCCGAGGATCGCAAGCGCGATCACGGAAATCACCACCACCACCGGGATAATCACTGCCGCCGGGGCGAGAAAGGCCGCGATCAGCGGCACCGCCGCCGCCACGCTGAACGTCGCACCAGAAGCAAGCGCGGCCTGCAACGGGCGCGCGGTGAGCGCTTCGCTCAAGCCCAGTTCGTCACGCACATGGGCGGCCAGCGGATCGTGCGCGGTCAGCTCGCGCGCGACGGCGGCGGCGGTTTGCGCGCTCAACCCGCGGCTCTGATAGATCGCGGCAAGCTCTTCCTGCTCGGCCTCGGGCGTGTGCACCAGCGCGTGCTGTTCGCGCCGGATATCCGCCTGTTCGGAATCCCGCTGCGATGAAACCGAGATATATTCGCCCGCCGCCATCGACAGCGCGCCTGCCAATAGGCCTGCCACCCCGGCAACCAGAACAGCCTGCGGCTGCGGCGTTGCGGCGGCCACACCGATGATCAGCGAGGATACCGAAATAATCCCGTCATTCGCCCCCAGCACAGCCGCCCTCAACCAGCCGCTGCGGTGGACGACGTGCGGATCATCGGGGTGGGCGGTGGCAGATGTCATGCTTGGTTATCCCATCAGCCCACGCACAAACGGGATCAGCCCGGTCTGACGCTGACGCTTCATCCGCTCGGCCTCAAGGATGGCGCGGACTTTGGCAAAGCAGACCTCAATATCATCATTGATGATCACGTAATCATACCCGTCCCAGTGACTGATTTCGGCCCGCGCGCGTTCCATGCGGGCGGTGATCACTTCGGCACTGTCGGTGGCGCGGCTGTGCAGGCGGCGGTGGAGTTCATTGATTGACGGAGGCAGGATGAATACCCGCACCACATCCTGCTGATCTTTCTGGTAAAGCTGCTGGGTGCCCTGCCAGTCAATATCGAACAGGAAATCCTGCCCGTCTTTCAAGGCGGCGCGGATGATTCCCTTGGGCGTTCCATAACGATAGCCGAACACCTCGGCCCATTCGTAGAAATCGTCCTCGTCAATCATCTGCTGGAACAGATCGTCTGAAACGAAGTGGTAATGCACGCCGTCAACCTCGCCCGGGCGCGGGGGGCGGGTGGTGGCTGATACCGACAGCTTGATCTCGCCGTCCTTGGCGAGCAGCATCCGCGACAAGGTGGTCTTGCCCGCACCCGACGGTGAGGACAGAATGAACATCAGGCCGCGGCGGTGAAGCTGGTCGGCTGAATTGTGTGAGGTATCGCCCATAGCGCCCGTTGCCCCAAGAGGAGGGCACAAATCAAGAGCGCTCAGCCGTTGTTGCCCGTTCGTTTGCGCGCGCGGCGGTTGGTTTCGAGCCGTTTGCCCCGGTCATACAGCAGTTTGGCGGCGAGGCCTCCGGCCACCACCACAAGGCCCAAGGGCGAGCGGGTGGCGATGCGGCTCGCCCCCCACAATGCCACGCTGGCAGCCAGCGAGCGGCCATCGATCAGGCGATCAGCCTCGGCCTTGTCATAATCACCATCGGAACTGGCCGCCAACAGGCCTTTTTCCGCCCGTTTGCGCAGCAGGCTGCCCGCTGAGCGCAGCACGATATCGGCGATCATCAGGTTGGTACCAGCGACCAGGCTGGACGGCGGTGATTTGTCCGCAATGGTGGCTGGCGGTGCATCTGTGGACGTATCTGCGGGGGCAGGGGTTTCAGCCGCAGCCGGGACGGGCGCACTCGCGCTGCGCTTCACCTGTGCACCTGTCCGCTTGGCCCACGCCATCGGCGCTACTTCTTGCGCCCGAAATCGACCGACACGACGTTTGATCCGTCGCCATCGCCGTCACCATCGGGATCGGTGCCGTCGTTTTCGGCATCCTCGTGCGTTTCCGGGGCGAATTCTTCGGCTGCGGCCTGAAACTGGAGGCCGAAATCAACCGCCGGATCGACAAACGCAGTGATCGCGGCGAACGGGATGACCAGTTTTGACGGCACCTGATTGAAGGTGAGGCTGACTGAAAAGCCGTCTTCGCCCACTTCAAGATCCCAGAACTTGTTCTGCAGCACGATGGTCATTTCATCGGGGAAGCGTTCGCGCAGGCGTGGCGGGATCGAAACGCCCGGCGCGCCGGTCTTGAAGGTGATGTAGAAATGGTGAGTTCCCGGCAGTGCGCCGCCACCGCCAACGATTGATCCGAGCACCCGGCCCACCACCGCGCGCAGGGCTTCCTGCACGATTTCGTCATAGGGGATCAGGCTGTCGGGCGTGTCGCTGTTCATGGTGGGCGGATTCGTGGCGGGACGCGCGGGCTTGGTCAAGCCCTTTGCAGCATGATCCCACGGGTTTGGCAGGTGCTTGTCATGGGCCGCGAGAGGGCTATAGCGCCGGAATATGGCCAACATCCTCGCCCGCACCGGCTCGATAGAGCGCAACACCACCGAAACCCGCATCGCGATCCACGTCGATCTTGATGGATCGGGCGCCTATGATGTGTCCACGGGAATCGGCTTTCTCGATCATATGGTCGAACAGTTCAGCCGCCATTCGCTGATCGATGTGACGATGAAAGTCGAAGGCGATCTCCACGTCGATCAGCACCACACCACCGAAGATTCGGCGATTGCGCTGGGTCAGGCCATCGCGCAGGCGCTGGGCGACAAGGCCGGGATCGGGCGTTACGGCGCGGCCTATTCGCCGATGGACGAGACGCTGGCGCGGGTGGCGCTGGACATTTCCGGGCGCCCGTTTCTGGTATGGAACGCGCGCTTCACCCAGGAAAAGTTGGGCGAGTGGGATACCGAACTGATCGAACACTGGTTCCATTCGGTATCGCAGGCGGCGGGGATCACGCTGCATATCGAACTGCTTTACGGCAGCAACAACCACCACATCTGCGAAAGTATCTACAAAGGCTTTGCCCGCGCGATGCGGCAGGCGGTGGAACGCGACCCGCGCAAGGGCGAGAGCGTGCCGAGCACCAAGGGGCAATTGGGTGGGTAATTCGGCTGCGCAGCAGCCGCAAGGCCGCCAAAGCGTTCTGGCGCCCGTCCGCAGCGGGCGCAGCTGTGCTGCGCGCGTAGCGAGGATCGCGCGCCCGGAGGGGCGTGCGGAAAACAAAAATGCCTGAGGTTATCGCGCTGATTGATTACGGCGCGGGCAACCTCCATTCGGTTCACAATGCGCTGAAGGCGGCGGGAGCGGACGTCACCGTCACCGCCGATCCGTTCGTGGTGCGCGCGGCTGACCGGATCGTGCTGCCCGGCGTCGGCAGTTTTAAAGCCTGCGCCGAAGGGCTGCGCGCCATCCCGCACATGGTCGAGGCGATGACTGAGCGCGTCCATGTCGGCGGCGCGCCGTTCCTTGGCATCTGCGTGGGGATGCAGCTTCTCGCAGATCGCGGCCTGGAGCATGGCGAAACCCCCGGTCTTGGCTGGATCGCGGGTGAGGTGCGGCTGATCGAACCGACCGACGCAAGCATCAAGGTGCCGCACATGGGTTGGAACGACGTTGCGATCCTGCCCCATGCCAGAAATCACCCGGTGATTGCGGAGGGGGAAGCCTATTTCCTCCACTCCTACCACTTCGCTGCCGATAACGGTGCGGATGTCGCGGCGATGACCGACCACGGCGAGGGGCTGGTGGCGGCGGTGGCGCGTGGTAATGTGCTGGGCGTGCAGTTTCACCCGGAAAAGAGCCAGAGCTACGGGCTGGCGGTGCTCCGGCGCTTTTTGGAGTGGTATCCATGAGGAGTTTGGCATGATCGTCTTCCCCGCCATCGACCTCAAAGGCGGTCAGGTCGTCCGCCTTGCCGAAGGGGACATGGAGCGCGCCACGATTTATGGCGATGATCCGGCCGCGCAGGCGTTGATCTTCGCCGATGCCGGGGCCGAGCACCTGCACGTGGTCGATCTTGACGGCAGCTTTGCGGGCGAAAGCCGCAACCGCGCGGCGGTCGAGGCGATTGTCGAAGCCTTCCCCGGCTATGTGCAGCTGGGCGGCGGCATCCGCGATGCGGCGGCGGTTGAAGGCTGGTTCAACCTCGGCGTGGCGCGGGTGGTGATGGGCTCCGCCGCGCTCAAGAACCCCGAATTTGTGAAAGACATGGCCCGCGAATGGGAAGGCGGCATCGTCGTCGCGGTGGACGCGAAAGACGGCCATGTAGCGACCGAGGGCTGGGCGGAGGTCTCGGACGTGCCGGTCGTGGATCTCGCCCGCCGGTTTGAGGATGCGGGGGTTGCCTCGCTATTGTTCACCGACATTGGCCGCGACGGCTTGCTCAAGGGTGTGAACATCGACGCGACCGTCGATCTCGCCCGCCGCGTGGACATTCCGGTGATCGCCAGCGGCGGGGTCAAGGGGCTGGACGACATCCATATGCTGGCGCTCCACGCGCATGAGGGGATCGAGGGGGTGATTACCGGGCGGGCGCTGTATGAAGGGCGGCTCGATCTGGCGGCGGCGATTGCGATGGGGAGCCGTGAATGACTGTCCGCATCCGCGTCATCCCCTGCCTTGATGTCGCCAATGGCCGCGTGGTCAAGGGCGTCAATTTCGTCGATCTGAAGGACGCGGGCGATCCGGTGGAGCAGGCGCGCGCCTATGACGCAGCGGGTGCGGATGAACTGTGTTTCTTAGACATTTCCGCCAGCCACGAAGGGCGCGGGACGTTGTTAGACATGGTGCGGCGCACAGCAGAGGTGTGCTTCATGCCGCTGACCGTGGGCGGCGGGGTACGTTCGGCGGAAGATGCGCGCGCGCTGCTGCTGGCCGGCGCGGACAAGGTGGCGGTCAACTCTGCGGCCGTTGCCCGGCCCGAACTGGTGGGCGAAATCGCCGCGAAGTTCGGCAGCCAATGCGTTGTCGCCAGCGTCGATGCGCGGCGCACCCCGCGCGGGAATTGGGAAATCTTCACCCACGGCGGGCGCAAGCCCACGGGGATTGATGCGGTTGAATACGCGATGCAGGTCGCGGCGCTGGGGGCAGGCGAATTGCTCGTCACCTCGATGGACGGGGACGGCACGCAGCGCGGCTATGACCTCGACCTCACCCGCACCATCGCCGATGCGGTCAGCGTCCCGGTGATCGCCAGCGGCGGGGTGGGGAGCCTTGAACACCTCGTTGACGGCGTGACCAAGGGCCATGCCAGCGCGGTGCTGGCGGCGAGCATCTTCCATTTCGGCACCCACACCATCGCCGAGGCCCACGCGGCGCTGCGGGCGACTGGCTTGCCAGCACGCGGTTAATCTCCCTTCACCAAAGGGATGGGACTTCAATTGCGCGCGCGTGTCCACTATGGACATGCCAATGGACATCTTATCCCGCCTAGAAGCCGCTATCGCTGAGCGTCGCCATGCTTCGCCGGACGAAAGCTATGTGGCCAAGCTCCACGACAAAGGCCTCTCCAAAATCGCCCAGAAACTCGGTGAGGAAGCGACCGAGGCGGTAATCGCCGCGCTTGCGGGGGACGAGGTCGATCTGGTCGAGGAAGCGGCCGACCTGTTGTTCCACCTGCTTGTCATGCTTGGTGCGCGCGAGGTCAAGCTGGCCGCGGTGCTGGCCGAACTCGAACGCCGCGAAGGCACCTCTGGCATCACCGAAAAAGCATCACGGAGCGAATAATGCCGATTGATCCGACCCTGCCTTATGATGATGCCAATATCTTTGCGAAAATCCTGCGTGGGGACATCCCGTCAAACAAAGTCTACGAGGACGAGTGGGCTTTCGCGTTTGAGGATATCAACCCGCAGGCAGAGGTGCACACGCTGGTGGTGCCCAAGGGCCGCTATGTCAGCTGGGACGATTTTTCGACCACGGCCTCGGATGCTGAAATCGCCGGGTTTGTGCGCGCGGTGGGTGCAGTGGCGCGGGCCAAGGGGCTGGTCGAACCCGGTTACCGACTGCTCGCCAATATCGGCGCGCATGGCGGGCAGGAAGTGCCGCACCTGCATGTCCATATCTTTGGCGGCGAGCCATTGGGGCGTATGATTTGTGTTTAATGCAGCCCATCCGGGCTGCATTTTCTTCGCATTGCAACCGATGATTGCGCGGCGGCGAGTGCGGGCTAAGCCCCGTTCCACTGCCATTCATCGACAAATCGCAACACCCGGCTTTGCAGCGATTCCCGGCTGCGCTAATGCGAGCCGCGATGATCTCTCCCACTCCCCCCGGCGGCATCCTTGATGGTGCGCGGCATCTTTATGCGGTGCGCGTCTATTATGAGGATACGGATCTGTCGGGGATCACCTACCACGCCAATTACCTGCGCTGGTTCGAACGGGCGCGCTCTGACCTGTTGCGCGTGCTCGGCATAGATCAGCGCGCCGCGATTGAAGGTGGGGAGGGCGCCTATGCCCTGTCCGAGGTCAACCTGAAATATCTGCGCCCCGCAAAGCTGGACGATGATGTGGTGATCGAAACCCGCTGCACCGAACTTGGTGCGGCGTCGTGCCGGATGCACCAGATTGCAAGGCGGGGAGATGATACCTTGTGCGAAGCCCACCTGCGGGTCGGCTTTATTACCTTTGACGGTCGCCCGCGCCGTCAGCCTGCCGCTTGGCGCGCTGCCTTCCAGACATTCATGAACGAGGAAATCTGAACCCGTGACGCTTGCCCTGCTTAGCGCCGTTGCCGCTGCCCCTGCTGCCACCCGGCTTGATCCGGTCGAACTGTTTCTGCAGGCCGATATCATCGTGCAAGCGGTGATGGTGGGCCTGATCCTCGCCAGCATCTGGGTGTGGATGATCATCGTCTCGTTCAGCCTGCGGCTTGGCGGCCTGACCCGCAAATCGCGCGCATACGAAGCCGAGTTCTGGGAGCACCGCGACCGCGAAGGCCTGCTGACCAAACAGGCGCGCAGGGAAGTCCCCGCCGCGCGTGTGGCGGGCGCTGGGCTGGACGAATGGAAGCGGTCGACCGCCAAGCAGCCGTTTGATCGCGACGCCACCCGCCAGCGGGTCAGCGCAGTGATGGAAAGCCAGATCGCCGAGGAGGCCGATGAGCTCGCCGGACGGCTCAATTTCCTCGCCACGGTCGGATCGGTCGCGCCGTTTGTCGGCCTGTTCGGCACGGTGTGGGGGATCATGAACAGCTTTTTCCAGATCGGCGCGCAGCAAAGCGCCAGCCTCGCCGTGGTCGCCCCCGGCATTGCCGAAGCGCTGTTTGCTACCGCCATCGGGCTATTCGCGGCGATCCCGGCGGTGATTGCCTATAACCGCTTTGGCGCGTCGGTGAACCAGTATGAAGCGAAGCTGCAACGCTTTGCTGACAAGCTGCACACCGGGCTGAGCCGCGAGTTGGATCGGTTATGAAAAGATTGGTGTCAATCGGCGGCAGCGCCGCCGCAAGGGCGACTGCCCGCCCGCAGCGGGCGCAGCTTTGCTGCGCGTCTAGCGAGGATCGCGCGCCCGGAGGGGCGTGCGAAAAACAAAAATGGCCATAAATCTATCCTCTTCCCGCCGGGGCAAGCGCACGCGGCGCAGCGCGATGGCTGAAATCAACGTCACGCCGCTAGTGGACGTGATGCTGGTGCTGCTGATCATCTTCATGGTGACGGTCACGCTGCCCGCCGTCGGCGTGCCGGTGGAACTGCCGGAAAGTCGCGCCGTGCCGGTGGAGGAAACCCCCGATCAGATCACCATCTCGATCGACCGCGCAGGGGTCATCTATATAGAAGATACCGCCGTGCCGACCGGCGGGCTTCCCGCCGCGCTTGAGACGCTGGATCGGGGCGGGGAGCCGCCGCTGATTGTGCTGCGCGGGGATCGCAGCCTTGATTATGGCCGGGTGATGGCGGTGATGGGTGAATTGGGCCGCGCGGGCTTCACTTCGATCTCGCTGGTCACGGATGGTTCAGTTTCGGCCCCATAACTGCAGAACCATGGTGGGTGAAATGGCGTTCCGGAGCGAGGAGAAGGTCGGCCTTGCCGCAGCATTGGTGCTGCACGGCGTGCTGGTGGCCGTGCTGTTGATGCAGGCGGTGCGCAGCGAAGTGTCGGTGTTTCCCGAACGCATGATGGTGAGCCTTGCGACCGAAGTGGGGCTGGAGGCGAGTGCGCCCGATCCCGTGGCGGAAAGCCGCGCCGCGATTGCGCCGACGCTGTCCGATACCCCCGCGCCTGCGCCCGATCCTGTGCAGCCCGAACGCGCCGAGCGTGCCGCGGCTACTCCGCCGCCCCAGCCGAAACGCACCACCCGCACCCCCGCGCCCAAGCCCAGCGCTGCGCCCGCCAAACCGGCGGAAGCGGGGGGGGGGAGCCGGATTGGCGATGATTTCCTCGGCGGGGCCGGTTCGTCCACCACCACGACAGAAACCCGCATCCCCGCTTCGCAGATCGGGGCGAGCGCCAAGGCCTCTATCGGGCAGGCGCTGGCGCGTCAGGTCAAGCCGCATTGGACCGCGCCGCAGGGTTTGGAGGTTGACCAACTTGTAACTTTGGTCGACTTTGACCTGAACCCGGATGGTAGCCTGAAAGGCCGCCCGCGTGTGCGCAACCAGAGCGGGATCAACGATGCCAACCGCACACAGGCAGCGCGCCATGCGGAAAATGCCATTCGCGCAGTGCAACTGGCCGCGCCGTTTGACCTGCCGGAAGAATATTACGAGGCTTGGAAGGCTGTCCGGGGCGCTCGGTTTGATAGGAACACATCACGATGAAACCCGTATTGCTTGCCGCCCTTTTGCTGACCGCCGCGATGCCCGCTACGGGGATGGCGCAGGATCTTGGCGCGCCGATCAGCGAGGATGGCCGGGTGGAAACCACCGCCACCGATGCTTCTGCAGCGCAGGCGGAGGAAGGCATTTCCTTCACCGTCACCGATGAAAACGCATGGTCGGACATCGGCATCGCCATCCCGGCCTTCGCCACCGACCGCGAACGCCCCACCCCCGCCAACGAGGGCGGCACCGGCGCGCTGGGGCGCGAAGTTGCCCGCGTCATCACTGCCAACCTGCGCAATAACGGGCTGTTCAAGCCGGTCGGCCCCGACAGCCTGCCGCAGCCCGCCTTCAACCAGATCACCGCCCCGGCCTTCTCCACATGGAGCGGGCGCAGCGCGGAAATGCTGGTGCACGGCTATGTCCGCGCGCGCGATGATGGCAAGCTGGTGGTCGGCTGCTACCTCTATGATGTCGCCTTGCAGGATGAACTGGTGCGCGAAGGCTGGGTGGTCGGCCCGGCGGATTGGCGGCGCGCCGCGCACAAGTGCAGCGACCTGATCTTCTCGCGCCTGACCGGCGAAAGCCCGTTCTTTGACAGCCGCATCGCCTATATCGCGGAAACCGGGCCGAAAGATCGCCGGGTCAAGCGGTTGGCGATCATGGATAGCGACGGGGCCAACCACCGTTTTCTGACGCTTGGCAGCGCCACCGCGCTTACTCCGCGCTATTCACCCGACTATTCGAAGATTCTGTATCTGTCCTATGTCGACGGCAATCCGCGCATCTATGTCTATGACATCGGCAGCGGCAAGCAGACGCTGGTATCTGAAAACCGCAATCCCACCATCGCCCCGCGCTGGTCGCCCGATGGCCGCTTCATCCTCTATTCGATGGCGGTGGCGGGCAATACCGACATCTACCGCGTGCCTGCGACCGGCGGGGCGAGCGTCAAGCTGACTGATAATCCCGGCATCGACGTGGGCGGATCCTATTCGCCCGATGGCAGTAAAATCGTGTTTGAAAGCGACCGTTCGGGCAGCCAGCAATGCTATGTGATGAACGCGGATGGCACCAACCAGAAACGCATCAGCTTTTTCGGCGGACGCTGCGCCACGCCCGAATGGAGCCCGCGCGGCGACCAGATCGCCTTCACCCGGATCGCCGGGGACTTCAACATCGCGGTGATGAATACCGGCGGCGGCAATATGCGGGTGTTGACCCGCGGCTGGCAGGATGAAGCCCCGACCTGGGCACCCAATGGCCGCATCATCCAGTTCTTCCGCACCGAACGCAACACCGGGCGTTCGGGCATCTGGCAGGTCGATCTGACCGGCCAGAACGAACGCCGCCTGCCGACCCCGGTTGACGCCTCCGACCCCGCCTGGGGCCCGATCCGGCCTTGAATAAGCCTGTTACGATGAAAGGAACCAAGCGATGAACACGAAACTTGCCACGATCCTGCTGCTGGCATCCGCCACCAGCCTTGCCGCCTGCGCCAAGAAAGCGCCCGAACAACTGCCTCCGCCGCCCGAACCGGCGCCCACCGTGACCCAGCCTGCACCGGCAGTGCAGCCCAGTGGCCCGCAGGTCGGATCGCAGCAGCATTTCGCCGTTGCGGTTGGATCATCCACCACGATCTATTTCGATACGGATCGCTACAACGTCGATTCGCAAGATGCCGCCGCTTTGCAGGCACAGGCGCAGTATTTCGCGCAGTATCCGCAAGTGACCTTCACGATCGAAGGCCATGCCGACGAACGCGGCACGCGCGAATACAACCTTGCGCTGGGTGAACGCCGCGCGACTGCGGCGAAGAACTTCCTCGTCAGCCTTGGCGTCAATGCGAACCGCATTTCAGTGGTGAGTTACGGCAAGGAACGCCCGGTGGCGCTGGCATCGAATGAAGGTGCGTGGGCGCAGAACCGCCGCGCCGCCTCGGTCATCATTAACTGAGGATCAGAGTGAATGCAGGCCGGGTGCAAGCTCGGCCTGCACCGCATAGGGCGCAGCCGCAGCCGCAGCCGGGGCGTCGATCCCGGCAAGATCGCGCGCACTTGTCACCACGCAGAGGCCCGCCAGCGCAAGCACTGAAAACAGGCTGGAAAGGGTCAATTGCGGGCTCATCCTGAAGTCTTTCCTGATCGAATGGCGAACCATCGTATTGCAGCCTATTGCATTGCAGCATTTCACATTGCAACTGGTTTTTCTTGTCTCACCGCTTCCCAATCCCCGCCACCTCGCCTAGATTGACTGCCCAATGCCATCGACCAACAACATTTACCGCCGCCGCCCCGGTGCCCCGCGATGAGCCGCGCCAAGCGTTCGCTCGACTGGGGCTTTCCGCGCTGGCGGGCCTACGGCTCCTCGCAGGAAGCCACGCAGGTGCGCATCTGCGACCGCCACGGCTGCGCCGAGCCGGGCAATTGCCCTGCGCCCAAAGCCCCCAACAGCCGCGAACGGTGGTATTTCTGCCAGAAACACGCCGCAGAATATAATTCCGGCTGGGATTATTTCGAAGGGCTGGAGCAGGCCGAAAAGGACGAACGCACCCGTGCTGAACAGCGCGAAAACGCCGGTTACGCTGAAAGCGCGTATTACGGCTGGGCCGGATCGGGCGATGGTTCGCGCAGCACCGATGAAATGCGCGCGCTTGAATTGCTGGGGCTTGAAGCGGACGCCGATTTTACCGCGATCAAAAAAGCTTACCGCGCCTGCGCCAAGGAAGTTCACCCCGATGTAAAGCCCGGCGATGCCGAAGCGGCCAAGCAGTTTCAGGCGATACAGGTATCCTACGAAGTGCTGCGCGCCGCCGAAGAACGGCGTGAATGGCGGGGATAGCGCGTTGCTTCAGAATGTCAGCGTGGCACCCGCCAATGGCCCGCTGAGATAGCCTTCAAACCGTGTCCCGCCTGATGGCCGATCAAGGTAAAGGTGGCGGTAGCCTGCTGACAGGTAGAGCGATTTTCCCGCGCGGTAATTCAGGGTCGCAACGCCTTGCCATGTGAGGTCGGAGCCCACTGCGAACCCGCCGACATCACCATAGGCCAGCAATGACAGGCGCGGCGCGATCTGGCTGTTCAGCCGGATTGCGGTGACGGGATCGACGAAGGTATCGTCCGGCGCCAGCGCGATCCCGGCAAGCGGGACGTCCACCCTGCCATCAAGGCTCCACACACGCACGCCGCCGAGCACGTCGATGGTGGTCGTATCGCTCGCCTGAAACCGCTTGCCGCCGAGCAATGAGAGCGAGCGAATCGCAACTTTTCCTGCGGCGGGAATGCCCGGCGGCACAAGGCCGTCTTTGGAACTCTTGGTGTAACTGAAATCGGTCAGCAGCACCAAATCGCCTTTGCGCGCCAGTGCTGTGGCGAAGATTGCGGCATCGAGATCTTCCAGCACCTCACCCAGTGATTTGTTGAACTCCAATGCCGGCCCGCCGGAAAAGGGAGTGAAATCCCCGCCGATCCCGGCGCCCCAGCCATAAATGGTGACTTGCCCAGACCAGTCATCATCGGTCGATTGGGCGGCAGGCTCCTGCGCTGCCAGCGGAGCGGGCAGTATTGCCAACACGGCCAGCGCGGCGATTGATGCCCGGATCACGCCAAGTTCTCCTTGAACACCCGCCCGCCCTTCATCACCAGTTTCAGGTTGCTCGCCGGATCACCGATAAAATCGAGGCTGGCTGATGGATTGCCGTCCCACACCAGCAGATCTGCCAGCGCGCCCGGCTCGATCACCCCAAGCTTGCCCGGATAGGGCGCGCGCTCGCCCGACATTGCCAGTAACTCGCCCGCCGCGCCGGTTGCCATGCGCAGGGCCTCTAACGGGGCCATGAAGCGGGTCAGCTTGGCCAGTTGCCGCCCCTGACTGGCTGAACCACCGGGGTTCATCAGGATGTCGGTGCCAAACGCCATCTTCACCCCCTCGGCGCGGCCTTGCTCGAACGCCTGCACTGTGCCGCGCGCGACCTGTTCGCCCTTGGCCTGCTGGACCGGGTCGGCTCTGGGATTGGAATCTTCATCGGACAGGAAGGGCTGGATTGACCACCATGCCCCTTCAGCCTTCATCATGCGGATGGTGGCGATGTCGGCCAACTGGCCGTGCTCGATCGACCTGACCCCGGCCCGCAGCGCCCGCTGGATGCCTTCTGGCGTGTAGACGTGCGAACAGACATAGGTGCCCCAATCCGCCGCCGCGCGCACGGCGGCACGCATTTCCTCTTCAAGGAATTGCGCGGTGTCGAGCGGGTCATACAGCGAAGTGACCCCGCCGCCCGCCATGATCTTGATCTGCGATGCGCCCTTCATCAATTGTTCGCGCGTTCGGCGCAGCACCTCGGCTTCACCATCGGCAATCGCGGCAACCCCGGTGCGTTCAGTGTAATCTGCGGGATCGCCGTCCATGCGGGGCAGGGCGTTGAGCAGGCGGAAATCGCCATGGCCCGATGTTTGCGAAATCATCGCACCCGACGGGAAGATGCGCGGGCCAGCCAGCACGCCGCGATCCACCGCCTGTTTCAACCCGAATGCCGGTCCGCCGGTGTCGCGCACAGTCGTGAAGCCGCGCATCAGGGTTGCGCCTGCTTCCTGCCCGGCGATCAGGTGGATGAAGGCGATATCCTGCGTTAGAGCGGCCAGTTGGCTGACGCTGACAAGGGTGGCGTGCCAGTGGCTATCAATCAGCCCCGGCGTAACGCTGCGCCCGCCGCAGTCGATCCGGTCTGCGTCTTGCGGCCCGGTTCCGGCATTGACGATCGCGCTGATCTTGCCACCTTCGACCACGATTTCGCGGCCCTGTTGCATCCGCAAGGTGGTGCCATCAAAATAGCTGCAATTGGTCAGAACCGTGGGCCGCCCCGGCGTCTGCGCGCGAGCGAAGCTGGGGGCTAGCCCGAACCCGGCGAACATCCCCAGCACCGCCGCCGTGCCGCCCAATGCCTGCCGCCGCGAGAGATCAGCTTCAATCCGGTCAAAGGCCGCCTGCGTTTTGGGCGCGCCGCACAGGCAGGGGTTGATCCACGCCGCCTCCGGCGTGCCATCAGCGTGTTGGTGTCCGCAACATTCCAGCCCCATCGTCACATCCCCCGATATTTCGAACCAGACCAACCTACGGAATAAAAGCCTGTTTGCAAGCCTTCATGGCGTATCCTGCGGCCCCGCAAACCCCTTGCCCCGGCTGTCGATTTGCGGATCGGGGTTGTCGTTCCACCACGCCACATCACTCCACGGGCGCACGTCGATTTCGTGCGTCCAGCAATCGCGTGGCTGGTGGGCGAGGTGCCAGTACGTTTGCGCCAGGGATGCGGGATTGATGATGCCATCGGAACCTTTCGCCGCCTTGAAGCCAGCGAAATTGTCACCCAGCAGCTTGCCCAATGTGTCAGGGGCATCAACCGCGCCATCGACCACCACGTGCGCGACATGGACACCGTGCGGGGCAAATTCGGCGTTCAATGTCTGGCACAGCATCCGCCGCCCGCCCATTGCGGCGGCGTGGCTGTGTTGTCCGGCATTGCCGCGCACTGCCGCAGTTGATGACGTGACCAGCAGCGTGCCATGCGCGCCTGTTTTCGCCCGCTCGACCATCGCCGGCAGCAGCGCGTGGGCCAGCCGGAACACGCCATAGGTGCCCAGCCGCCAACCCAGTTCAAACGTGCGGTGCGGGGTATCGGGCAGGGCGCGGGTGCCAATCTGCGCGCCGAGATTGTAGAGCGCGCAGGCAATCGGGCCGATATCGGCTTCGGTGCGCGCCACCAGTTCCTCGATCGTGCCATCGTCCGCCGCGTTGAGCAGGGTGCCGTTGGCGCTGCCGCCCGCGGCTTCGATTGCGCCAACCAACCGCGCCAGCCCGGCCTCATCAGAACGCCGCGCCAATACCGCGTGGTATCCCCCGGCGGCAAAATGCGCAGCGGCATGGCCCCCGATCCCGGCCCCTGCGCCAAGGACCAGGAATACGGGCTTGCGTGTGTCGGTCATGGTGGTTTCTCCCTCGCCTCGCTTGCACTCTATCAAGCGGGGCGAGAAAGCTCACACATATTCCAGCGCCTGCGCAAAATCGGCGATCAGATCATCGGCATCCTCGATCCCCACGCTGATCCGCACGAGATTGTCGGTAATCCCCAGCATCGCCTTGCGCGCCGCCGGAACCGACAGGTGGGTCATCGACGCCGGGTGGCTCGCCAGCGTTTCCGTCCCGCCAAGGCTGACGGCAAGTTTGGCGATTGTCAGATGATCGAGGAAGGCGAAACTTTCCGCCTCTCCGCCCTTGATGAACACCGAGAACGTGGATCCGGCGCCAAGGCAGTGACGATCATAGATATCCTGCTGGCGCGCATCATTGATCAGGCCGAGATAGCCCAGCCCTTCGACCTTGGGGTGAGATTTCAGGAAATCGCACACTTTCGTCGCGTTTTCGCCCGCGCGCTGCATCCTCAGTTCAACCGTTTCAAGGCTGCGCATCAACATCCATGCGGTGTTGGGATCAACGATCCCGCCCATCGTGTTGCGCAGCGCGCGCACCGGGTCCATCCACCGTTTCGCGCCAGCTAAACTGCCCGCAACCAGATCCGAATGGCCGCCGACATATTTGGTCAGCGAATAGGCGACAATATCCGCGCCATGATCCAGCGGGCGCTGCCACAACGGGCCGAGGAAGGTGTTGTCGATCGCAATGGGCGTGCCTGTAAGTGCGTGGTCGCGCGCAGCGGCGACGGCTTCGATGTCGACGAGCGCGTTGGTGGGATTGGCGGGGCTTTCAAGGTAGATCATCGCCACCTTGCCGCCTTGCGCTTCGGCCTGCGCCTTGGCCTTGGCCAGCACCGTGTCCAGTTCAGCGCGGGTCGCCCCGGCGGGAAAATCAATATAGGTGACGCCAAACCGGCTCAGCACCTTGGCGACAAAGCCTTCGGATGCGGCATAGAGCGGCCCGGAATGCACGATCACGTCGTTCTGGCTGGCATAGGCCATCAACAGGATGCAGATCGCCGTCATCCCGCTGCTGAAGGCGAGCGCGTCTTCGGCCCCATCCCAAATGGCGAGCCGGCCTTCGAGGATTTCCTGATTGGGGCCGTTGAACCGCGAATAGACTAGGCCTTCCGCGCCGCCTTCACGCAGGCCGGTGATGCCTTCGAAATGGCGCTTGCCCGCAGCGGCGCTTTCAAACGCGAAGGTCGAGGTAAGGAAGATCGGGGCTTTCAGCGATCCTTCGGACAGCACCGGATCATAACCGTGGCCCATCATCAGGGTGGATGGCTTTAACGCGCGCCCGCCGATGGACTTGATGCCGGGTTTGGGTTTGCGGCGCGGGGTGGGGATATTGGTCGCATCGACAGCGTCGGTCATGTGCAGATTGCCCTTCCTAGACATACGCTCCCAGGAAGGCGGGAGCTGGTCGCAATGGGCAGGGCACCCGTTCCTAACCTCCGCAGGAACGCCTCTCCGCAGCCAGTGCTCAATCGCCAACCGAATATCGCGCGCCGACCAGCGTTGCAAGCGCAGCGGCGGTGGTTTCAGACAGGCGAATCAATATTCAGACAAGCGCTGCAATTCCCCACACCACACCCACGATCAGCACGATGCCTGCCAGATCCAGCAGTGCGCCCGCTGTCACCATCCGTTCGATCCTGATGCGTCCCGTGGCCCAGGCGATCGCGTTGGGGCCAGTGCCTGCGGGCAGCATGAAGCCCCAGCTGGCCGCCAGCGCGGCGGGCAGGGCGAGCAGCACCGGATCAGCCCCCAACGCTACCACCAGCGCGGCGACCACTGGCACGATCCCGGTGGCGGTCGCGACATTGCTGGCAAATTCGGTCACCACGATCACCAATGCAACCACCGCCAGCGCGACCAGCAACAGCGGCCAATGTTCGAGCGGCAGCAGCGCCTGCCCGACCCAATCAGCCAGCCCCGATGCCTGCATTCCGCCCGCCAACGCCAACCCGCCGCCGAACATGAAGATCACGCTCCACGGCGCGCGGTCGGCCTCTTTCCACACCAGCAGCGGGCGGCCCGTGCCATCGGGGATCAGGAACAGCGCAAGGCTGGCGATCACCGCGATGGTGCCATCGGTCCATGATCCGGCGGGCAGCAGCGGCGCGACCAACGGCTGCGTGACCCACCCGATGAAGGTGACAAACACCAGCGGCACCAGCCGTTTTTCCGGCGCGGCCCATGCGGCGTGACTGTCAATCGCGGCGCGGGCGGCGGCGATGTCGAACGGGTGGTCGGCCACGCGCTGCACCCGGCCGATGATCCACGCGGCCAGCGGAATGCCCAGCACAACCACCGGCACGCCGTACATCGACCATTCGATAAAGCTGATCCGCACCCCAGCAATGCTATCCAGCAGGCCCACCGCAATCGCATTGGTGGGCGATCCGACGATCGTGCCAAGCCCGCCGATGCTGGCCGCAAAAGCAATGCCCATCGGCAGTGCGCCCGCGATGCCGTCCTGCGGCGGCGGCGCATCGTTAGAGGCGACGCTCCCGCCCCCCTGCAACACCGCCAGCGCCATCGGCATCATGATCAGCGCGGTCGAGGTGTTGGAAATCAGCATCGACAGCAGCGCTGCGGAAATCATGAAGGCCAGCAGCAATGTCCCCGCGCCGCCGCGCCCGCCTACCGCGCGCAGGATCGCAAGGCTCAACCGGCGGTGCAGCCCGGTGCGTTCAATCGCCAGCGCGATGAACGCCCCGCCCAACAGCAGGAACAGGATCGGCGAATAATAGGTGCTGGCCGTGGCCTGAGCATCGGCGACGCCCGACAAGGGCAACACCACGAACGGCAGCAGCGCGGTGACAGCCAGCGGCACCGCCTCGGTCATCCACCAGGCAGCCATCCACACCACCAGACCGGCAACCAGCCACGCCCCCGGCGCCATCCCCGCAGGCGGCAGCAGCAGCGCGGTGAGCGCGAATGCAGCAGGCCCGAGCAAAAGGCCGATCCGGCGTGCGGTCATGGCTTGGCGTTCCGATCCACGCGCTCCAGCTAGCACCGAGTATGGTAAGCGCACCAGAGCGGACTGCGTTAAATCTTACACACGCAGCCTGCCCTGACCCTAGTAGGGAGAGACAACTTTAAACCCGCTCTCGCCTACGGCGTCATCATCAGGACGCGGCGATCGTGGTGCTGAACTATCCATCGCACCGTCCGCTTTACCCATGGTATTCGACACCTGCTGAAACGTGTCCTCGCGGGCGGCCATGTCGCAGCCCTGTTCCTTGAGGTGCCCGTCAATCGAAAAGATGCCCAAGGGGTTCTCAATAAAGCCGCCGTCTTCGGCCAGCATGTCAGCGTGAACCGCATCGCAATGGTCGCCCCACCCTGGGGAGCCAATCAAATCAAGCGTGTCCCCAATCGCGTTCTTGAACAGTCCAAGCGTAATGCCTTCAGAGCGGAATGCGGGGGACGTACGTGAATCCGGTGCGTCTCCGCGCGCGACCTCAGCCTTGACCCATGACCCCCGGAGCCAGCCCGGTTCGACCCGCGCGGTCATGGTCATGGTCACGAGGTCGCCACTCATCACCTTCCATTCCACGAAGTCGCGCGAACGTACCATCCGGAATTCCGGCAATATGCCCCCTGCGGCCTCAGCCGTGGTTCCCGGCTCGCCAGGCTGTTTGCGGATGTCGAGCGTGGCCAGTGCTTCCAGCACGTCGTCTGGCGAATGGTCGCTCGACACAGGGGCATTCACGAACTTGTGCAAGGCGACATAGGCGAGCGCGATAAAGAGCAAGGCATAGCCAATGCGCTGGATAATTTTCACGATCCCATCCCCTTTCAAACCTTACCCCTTAATCATTGAGTTTCATTAAGATTTGGTTCGAATTTGCGGGATGTCATTTGCTTTGGGGGCATTGCCTCAGTGACCACGGAGGGTCGCCAAACAAGAAGGGCGCGGAACTTTTCGGTTCCGCGCCCTTGCTGTGTTGTCGTAACTTGCTGCGGCCTATTTCGGCGCCAGCACCATCAGCATCTGGCGACCTTCCAGTCGCGGGAAGGCTTCGACCTTGGCGACTTCGGCCACGTCTTCCTGCACCTTTTTCAGCAGATCCATGCCAAGATGCTGGTGCGCCATTTCACGCCCGCGAAACCGCAGGGTGATCTTCACCTTGTCGCCGTTTTCGATGAACTTGGTGACGTTGCGCATCTTCACGTCATAATCATGCGTGTCGATGTTCGGGCGCATCTTCACTTCCTTGATATCCTGCGTCTTCTGCGTCTTGCGCGCCAGATTGGCTTTCTTCTGCGCTTCATAGCGGAATTTACCGACATCAAGGTATTTGCACACCGGCGGGTCCGCGTTGGGGGACACTTCGACGAGGTTCAGACCTTTCTCGTTGGCCTGCTCAATCGCTTCGCGGGTGAACATCACGCCAAGGTTTTCGCCTTCGTCATCGATGACGCGGACCTTGGGGACATTGATCATGGTATCAAACCGAGGGCCGCTTTTTACGGGCGGGGCCATCGAGCGCCGGGGTGGACGTGATATGGGGTGTTCTCCTGTGGTTGCTTACGTATCAGCGCGCTCCTTAGTGCGAAACGAAGGCGAGCGCTAGGTGGAGTCTTGCGGTGCCTAAAGCTGCACGCCCCACGAGAGCTTGGGGAAGGCGAACAGGCCGAAGCCTGCTGCCCGCGGCATCACATAATGCGCGATGCAGACGAACAAGGTGAGAAGCGCCGAGAACATTACAACAGAGAAAAGGCTTAACCCGGCGAGTTCCAACGTTAACGGCTTGCCGTCGCTGACCAGTACGAAAGTGAAAAAGCCAACCGCCATCATGCACCCGAGCACCAGCGCTGACGGCCAGACCATCGCAAACGGGTACTTGTCGCCATAGATTTGACCGACAGTTGGCGCAGCAAGGAAGTACATCCAGACAGTCATGAAGCTGGCCAGCATCAGCCCGGGCACTGATGCTTCGAGCGTCGATTCCCCGGCGGTGCCGCTGACACGCGCGATGATAACGGGGCTCAATATCGCAACGAAGATGACCCCATGCCAAATGGTGAGCGTGCCGAGGCCGTAGCGGAGCGGTGCGAACTCTATCATGCCCCCGCCTGCCACAGCGCAAACCGCGCAATCCGGCCCTTGGCGGGCATCAGCGCCTCGATCCGGTTCGCGGGTTGCAGCGCGGCGCGGATTTCGGGTGCGGCGGCGTCCATCCCTCCGGTGAGCGTGCCGAAGGCAGGGAGGATCATCCGCTCGGCCCCGGTGGTGCTGCGGCCCACGACCGCGCAAGGGCGGGCAATATGGCGATTGCGGACATTCACCCGCAGTTTGGGGTGGTAGTGGCCGGACAATTCAGGCGCAGTCTCGCCCGCGCGGGCTTCGTGGCGCAGCTTGATCCCGCCAACCTCCAGTTCGTCCACAATCGTCCCGCCAAAGCCTTTGGGCAACTGTTCGTCATGGTTGCCGGTGATCCAGACCCATTCGAGCGCGCGGGTCAGCGCCTCCAGCATTCCGGTGCAATGCGCGTCCAGCCGCAATGCGCCCGCATCATCGTGGAAATTGTCCCCCAGCGTTATCACCCGCCGCGCGCCCGTTATCCGCACCGCGTCCGCCAGCCGTTCGAGCGTATCGCGGCTGTCATAGGGGGGCAGCATCTGTCCGGTTTTCGCAAACCAGCTCGCCTTTTCCAGATGCAGGTCAGCCACCAGCAGCGTGCGCTCGGCTGGCCAGTATAGAGCGCGCGCGGGGCCGAGCAACATTTCGTGACCGGCGAACGGGAAGGGCGCGAACATAGCGGGAACCATGGATTTCCTTTGCTGACTTTCTTTCGGCCCGCAACAAAAACCGTTCATGCTACGCTTGTCGAAGCAATGTCTTTTTGTCTAACCCGCCCTCTCGGGAGAAGGACGGCCCTTCGACACGCTCTGGGTGAACGGGATTTATGGATTGGTCTGACAAGACAGCGCGCGCGCGGGCGTGGTTCGAAAGCTTGCGCGATTCGATCTGCGCCGAGTTCGAGGCGATCGAACGCGAGGCCGGATCGGACGCCAGCTTCACCTACACGCCCTGGAGCCGCGAAGAAGACGGCAACCCCGATCCCGGCGGCGGGGTGCAGGGGTTGATGAAAGGCCGCGTGTTCGAAAAGGTCGGGGTCAATGTCTCGACCGTGCGCGGCAGCTTTGCCAAAGAGTTTGCCGGTTCAATCAACGGCGCGAGTGCGGAAGAACCGGGGTTTGTCGCCACCGGCATCAGTCTGGTGGCGCACATGGCCAACCCGCACGTGCCTGCCGTCCACATGAACACCCGGTTCCTGACTACAACCAAGGCATGGTTCGGCGGCGGCGCGGATTTGAACCCGCCGATCCCTTACGCAGCAGACACGGCGGAATTCCACGCCGCGATGCAGGCCGCCTGCGATCCGCATAACCCGACCTATTACGAACGGTATAAAAAGTGGGCGGACGAATATTTCTTCATCCCCCATCGGCAGGTGCATCGCGGGGTCGGCGGGATTTTCTACGACCACCTCGAATGCGCCGATGATGCGGCGTTCGATCGCAATTTTGCCTTCACACAGGATGTTGGCAAGGCGTTCCTCGCCATCTTCCCGGCGCTGGTGCGCAAACGCATGGGGAGCAAGTTCACGCCGGAGGATGAGGCCCGTCAGCTCGAATACCGGGGCCGCTATGCCGAATTCAATCTGGTCTATGATCGCGGCACGATCTTCGGCCTGAAAACCGGCGGCAACATCGACGCAATCCTGATGAGCCTGCCGCCCAGAGCCACGTGGTCATAACGCGCGACGTGGAGTTAGGCGGAGCCGCGCAAACGCTCCAGACCATCCCAGCGCGTCGGCACCGGCGGCCTTTGTCGCGGATCGGCAATGTCGAGTTGCTTGAGGGTATAGTTCAGCTTGCCGAAGTTGCAGAGCGCACAGCAGATGACGACATTATTCTCGTCCGAGCGCCCGCCGTGACTGTGTGGGATCACATGATCGTACTGGAGCCAAAAGCATGAGAATGCCGCGTGTTGTTGCTCCGGCGCGCTGCTCGTCCACGGGACAGCCTCGGGATAAAGTCCGTTAACGAGCTTGCGGATGTCGGCATCGATTACCGGGATGCCGCAGTATCGGCAACGATACCCGTCACGCGCAAGCACTGCCTGTTTGGTCGCTTTTTTCGGCGCACGGACGGGATCGAGTTCTGACTTCGGCAACTTGCTGATGTCATTTTCCGGCTTCGGAATGCGAATGTTCAGGCTGGGCCTCTGCCAGTCCGCCCAAGCCCAGTCGTAAACAGCGGGCATATCGGCCTTGGCAAACAGCGTCGCTGCGGCGACCACATCACCGTTAAGATGCGCGTCGGCTGCGGCAGATAGCAGATACCAAGCCTCGAAAATCTCCGGGATCGGCTCCCTGATCGACAAGCGGGAGGGTTCGCTGCTGACTATATTCACGGTCTGTCTCGCTCCAACTGAAGAGTGCTTGGCTTCATAGCATCATCTCACCCAACCACCACCACCCGCTGCCGGAACCAATCGGCGAGTTCGTCTTCGCTGAGTTCCCCTGCAGCAAGGGCGATCACTGTGTTGGTCGCTTCGACCTTGTCGAATGTGATTTCGACCGCGTTAGCGAGCAGGAACAGGCGCGCCATGATCCATGCCGTGCGTTTGTTGCCGTCAACGAAAGGATGGTTGCGGGCAATGCCGAAAGCGTAGGCTGCGGCAAGCTGGGCCAGTTCATCCTCACCATAATTCCAGCGATTGATCGGTCGGGCCAGCGCCGATTCCAGCGCGCCAGCATCGCGCAGGCCTACGCCGCCGCCATGCTCGGCAAGCTGGCGGTCGTGGACGGCATAGGCAATGCGGCTGTCTAGCCAAACCGGCTCGGCGCGGGGGTCAGTCATCAGGCGGGGCGCTTACTTTGCCAGCACCTTGAGGATATCGCGATCCTCGCGCATGATCTGTTCGGCAAGGCCCATCTGCCGCTCGAAATCGGGATCATAGGGCGTCAGATGCCAGCCTTCGGGCGACTGGGTCAGGTGGATCGTATCGCCCACCTCGGCGCGCAGCTGCGCCAGCACCTCTTTGGTGAGGATCACGGCAGCCGAGTTGCCGATCTTCGTAATCTTGAGCGTCGTGTTCATACGTGCGTTATAACACTTCTCGCATTGCACTGCAATATCGCGCTTGCTCCGTTTGGCCCCCGCGCCCATATCCGTCCGCTATGCTGCGCCAATACGAACTCGTTGAGAAGGTCCTCGATTACGACCCTGACGCCGATGAGGCGATGCTCAACCGCGCCTATGTCTATACCGTGCAGAAACACGGCACCCAGAAACGCGCGAGCGGCGATCCCTATTTCAGCCACCCGGTCGAAGTGGCGGGGTTAATGACTGACCTCAAGCTCGATCAGGCGACCATCATCACCGCGCTGCTGCATGATACGGTGGAAGACACGCTCGCCACGATTGAGGATATCGAGGCGCATTTCGGGCCCGAAGTCGCGCGGCTGGTCGACGGAGTGACCAAACTCTCCAAGATCGAGGCGATGCCCGAGAATGAACGCGCGGCGGAAAACCTGCGCAAGTTCCTGCTCGCCATGTCCGAAGATATCCGCGTGCTGCTGGTCAAGCTGGCTGACCGGCTGCACAATATGCGCACACTGCATTTCATCAAATCGCCCGAAAAGCGCCAGCGCATCGCGCGTGAGACGATGGATATCTACGCCCCGCTGGCCGAGCGCGTGGGGATGTATGAATATATGCGCGAAATGCAGGCGCTGGCGTTTCGCGAACTGGAGCCCGAAGGCTACGCCACCATCAACACCCGGCTGGAACAATTGCGCAGTCAGGACGGCGGGCAGGTTGATGCGATCGCGCTCAAGATCAAGCAACGCCTTGCCGAAGCCGGGTTGAAGGTTGAGGTTTCGGGCCGCGAAAAGCACCCCTTTTCAATCTGGCACAAAATGGCCGAACGCCATGTCAGCTTTGAACAGGTCACGGACATCATGGCCTTCCGCGTGCTGACCGAAACCGAGGAGGACTGTTACTGCGCATTGGGGGTGCTGCACACCACCTGGCAGGCCTTGCCGGGCAAGTTCAAGGATTACATCTCGACCCCGAAAACCAATGGCTATCGCAGCATCCACACCGCGTTGATGTACGAAAATTCGATGCGGGTCGAAGTGCAGATCCGCACCCGCGAAATGCACCGCCGCAACGAATTCGGGCTGGCGGCGCACTGGGCCTATAAACAGGATGGCAAGGCCGATGGGCAGGTTGCCTGGCTGCGCGATCTGATCGAGATTGTCGAACAAAGCCATGATGCCGAAGAACTGCTCGAACACACGCGGCTGGCGGTTTATCAGGATCGTATCTTTGCCTTCACCCCTAAAGGCGCGCTGTTCCAGCTGCCCAAGGGCGCGACCGCGGTGGATTTTGCCTTCGCCGTCCACACCAATCTGGGGCTGGCGACGGCGGGGGTGAAGATCAACGGGCGGCATATGCCGCTGCGCACTGCGCTCAATAATGGCGATGTGGTGGAGATCATCAAGAACCCGCACGCCGCGCCGCAACTGTCATGGCTGGGGTTTGTCGTAACCGGCAAGGCGCGCGCGTCTATTCGTCGTTCGGTGCGGCTGAAGGAACGCGCCGAGGTGGCGGCGATCGGATCGAAACTGTTCGATGAAATCGCGATCCGCGTTCCGGCCCGGATCGGCAAAAAAGCCATCCGCGCCGCGATTGAACGGCTCGGCATGGATGAGCCTGATGACCTGATGTATGCGATCGGTGCGGCCAAGCTGTCCGACCGCGAGGTGATGGAAGCGCTGGTGCCCGGCTGCACCGCCGGGATCGAGGCAGATGAACACTGGACGCGGCGCGAACGCGCGATCTCGATCCGCGGCCTGACCCCCGGTGTCGCGTTTGAACTGGCGGATTGCTGTCATCCGGTGCCGGGGGACCGCATCGTCGGTATCCGCCGCAAGGGTGAAACCGTGCTGGTCCACGCCATCGACTGCCTTGAGCTGGCCAGCGGGGTGGATAGCGACTGGATCGATCTGGCGTGGGGCAGCCGTTCGGTCGGCGCGTTGGGGCAATTGTCAGTGACACTGTACGACCGGCCCGGAACGCTGGCGGAAATGGCGGGGATTTTCGCGCAGAACAAGGCCAACGTGACTAGTCTGGCGCAAAGCCAGCTGGATCATCCCTTCACCACCTATGACATTGAAATCGAGGTGCAGGACGTGGCGCATTTAAACCGCATCCTCTCCGCCCTCAGGGCAAGCGATGCGGTGGCGCAGGCGGAACGGCAGTGATGGCGATCATCGGGCTGGATCACGTACAACTCGCGATCCCGCAAGGGGGCGAGCCGCAGGCGCGCGCGTTTTATTCCGGGCTGCTGGGCATGGCCGAAGTGCCCAAGCCAGCCAACCTTTCGGCGAGCGGCTGCTGGTTCACGAGCGGCGCGGTGCAAGTGCATATCGGCGTCGACCCCGATTTTCGCCCAGCCAAAAAGGCGCACCCCGCGCTGCTGGTGGATGACCTTGCGGGTTTGCGCGCGCGGCTGACGGCGGCGGGCTGCGTGACCCGCGATGACAAGCCGGTGGCAGGCTATCTGCGGTTCTTTACCGAAGACCCCTTCGGCAACCGGATCGAGTTGATGCAGCGGGTGTAATTGGTTGTCTGCCCCCCTCCCTTGAGGGAGGGGTTGGGGGTGGGTGCACCACGCCAGCGACAACCGCCGTACACCCCCACCCGGCCTCCCCCTCAAGGGGGGAGGAGAAGAAGGGCTCAGCCGCCGTCAACCATCCGCCGCACCGGCACGCGGATGTTGCAGATGTCCGCGCCGCCAGCAGGCACGATAAAGAACGGATCGCGGCGGTTGGCGATGGCTTTGGCGTAGGTCGCGAAGGTGCCGCTATCCGTCGAGAGGTATTCGAAGCTTGGTTGCTCGGACGGGGCGAGATCACTCGCCACCCGCACCGTCAGGATCGGCGTGCGCTTGGCGGCTTCCTCGGCGGTGTAGAACCCCAGCGCCCCCGACCCGCGCGGCAGGCTGGAGAGGTGCTGCATCCCCTCGATCACCCGGCCCACCAGCGCGATGTTGCGATCAAGGTGGCGCGGCGCATGGCCGATCACGGTATAAAGCTCTGCGCCAGAGCCCGTGTCCGGCGAGTAGTTCCGCCCCACGCCGACCATGCCGTAGCAGTGGACGGGCCAAGCAGTTCCTTGAAGGCCATGTCTGCCATTGTCGACGGCGTCCACAGAAATTGGCCAACCCTTCCAGATCGCGGTCATCTGCCCATATGGATCAGCATCATATGAGATGGCCTTCGCAACAAATGGAAACGGCATCGCTTCGGGTGCAGGTGCATAGAGGTCAAAATTTGTTGGGGAACCTCGCAAGAAGAACCAGCCAAGATCGGCCGCATAATCGCTCTCCCCCATCACCTTCAGCCCCTTCGGCAAGGGCTTCGCCTCACCCGTCGCTTCGGGGTTGTCGTAATTGGGATCGCCCCATTGGGTGACGTAATTGTCCTGGACCCGGTTGACCGAGATCCCGTCATACCACCCGGCGCGCGCGAACAGGCGGATATTATGCACCCAGCCCTGGCTGAATGGCGCAGGCATCAACTGGATCACCACCTGCCGTGGCTTGCCCTCGCTATCTGGCGAGAGGGTCATCACCAGCAGATCCTCCGCCGCAATCGCCACCCAGTCGGCGGCTGGCGCAGCGGCGACGATCTCGGACGGGGCACGAGCTCCCTTCGGCTCTTCCTGAGCGGAAGCGGGCAGGGCAAGGGCGAAGGCTGCGGTCGCAGCAAGAAGCAATGTTCGCATAAGCATAGTGGTGCCACTACGCGCCTTGCGAAGCAATCCATTCGCGGCTAGTGGCGCGTGCTCTTGTCCTAGTGGGCAATCGGAGCGGTGGCCGAGTGGTCGAAGGCGCACGCCTGGAAAGTGTGTATAGGTCAAAAGCCTATCGTGGGTTCGAATCCCACCCGCTCCGCCACCGGGCTTTCCAATCCGGTCCAATCCCCGCCAAGTTCCATCGCAAGCCCTTTACAATACATGGTTTTGGCGTCCAAGCTTTTCCAGCCCAATCCCCCTCTAGCCAGATACATGTCGGGGTAAATTGGGGGTAACAACTTTAGCAATTGGGGGTATTGGATGCTTACGGACAAGGCGGTTCGCGCTGCAGCACCAAAGGACAAGGCCTATAAGGTATCCGACAGAGGCGGGCTCTTTCTGCACATTTCGCCAAAGAATCACAAGTCATGGCGCTTCAAGTACCGACAGGAGGGCAAGGAACAGCTGCTTACCATCGGTGTCTATCCTGAGGTTTCGCTCGCCGAGGCTCGGGAAAAGCGCAACGATGCCCGCAAGCTGCTGCGGGAAGGCCGTGATCCTCGCATTGCTGCCAAGCGTGCGAAGCTTGTGGGCGGCAGCGGGACCTTTCAGACCTTTGAGCAGGCCGCCCGTGAATGGCACACAGTCCAGAAGCCAAAGTGGAAACCGGTTCACGCCAATGACGTGATCACCAGCCTTGAACGGGACATTTTCCCGCACTTGGGCACGATGCCGATGGACGTTATCGATAAACCACTGCTGCTTTCGGTGTTGAAGAAGATCGAGGGGCGGGGCTCAATCGAGACGGCTCGGCGGGTGAAACAGCGGGTCGCTTCCATCTATCGCTATGTGAATGCGCATGGGGCTGGCCTCGAGAACCCGGCCAACGACATCAATGACGCGCTAGCACCCCTGCCGCCCTCCAAGCGCTATCCGGCGCTGCTGGACGTGGACGCCATCAAACGAATGCTCGGAGATGTCGACCGGGCGGGCGCTTCCCCTGTCACTAGGCTTGCAGGTCGGTTCCTCGCGCTTACAGCCCAGCGCCCCGGCATGGTGCGACACTTGGAATGGGGCGAGGTCAGGGGCGTTGATTGGGGGAACCCGTCAGCCGATATCAGTGAGGCGCTTTGGACGGTTCCTGCCGACAAGATCAAACAGGAGCTGCACCTGCGCAGCGACGAGGCGTTCGACCACAAAATCCCACTATCGTCGCAAGCTGTCCAAACACTGCGTGTCGTTCGCCTGCTTACTGGCCGTGCACCCTACGTCTTTCCCAATGCCCGTGCAGGCACCTCGGCGATGACGGAGAATGCGATCGGTTACCTCTACAACCGCGAAGGCTACAAGGGTAAGCATGTTCCGCATGGCTGGCGCTCTAGCTTTTCGACCATCATGAATGAACAGGCCGAACGCGAACTGGGCGCTGACGTGCGGTTGCTTGCCGATCGCCTGATCATCGATTTGATGCTGGCGCATACGCCCGCTGGCATGAGCGCCACCGAACTGCGTTACAACCGGGCGCGATACATGGAACGTCGGCGCGAGCTGGCACAACGATGGGCGAACATGATCATGGAGGATGCGCTGCCCGCCAATGAGATACTCGACAGCCCCCGCCGCAAACCGCGCTAGCTTCTCGATCTCCGGCCCTGGGCAGCTTTCTCTTCGACCCACGCCATCACTTCGCTTTTGCGCCAGACGGCCTTACCGCCAAGCATGATGTTGTCCGGAAAGCCGTCATCTCTGATTTTGGCGTAAATCGAACTTCGTCCAAGCTTCACCAGTGCTTCAACCTCAGGGCGTGTAAGCAGCTCATCGCTGATCGAGAGGGACTGCGATAAGCTGACGCCCGCATCGTTTTCGATGCTTCGCCCCTTAGGTTCAAGAGCATCCTTCACCCGGCGAGCAGCCACCGCCCGTGCGGCGCGTAGCTGTGGATCAAGGGCCGCTTCCAGGTCGCGATCGCTCAGGCGGCCGGGCGGGTCCAAACCAGCGAGCCAATCGTCAAAATCAGCGCTGTCGACCAAGATGCGGTGTGTAAGCGGCGCCTCGTGATTGGCCCAATCGTGAAGGTTGAAAGCACCGGTGGCCATCCTCGGCAAAGGATCGTCGATCTCCCACATGCTTGCCATGATCGGGACAACTTCGCCGCCGCCTAACGGCCGCGCGAAGGTAGCGACCCTTTCCCGTAAGAACTGCGCCGTCAAAAATGCGGCATCCATAGTTACCAGATGGCGGCAGGCGTCGTTCTCGCCCTCGTCTTCAGGCGCCGCAAAAATCTCAGGAAGCTCGTGCGGATTGAACCCTTGTTCGACACGGACCAGGTCGCCGAAGGCTTTGGCCAAGGCTATGCGACCCGCTGATGCGGTCAAGGCTTGTTCAAGGTAGGGCGACCACGGCGCGATTACTGTCATTCTAACCTTTGGCGATGTTGAGGCGATGAGTCGCTTATCGTCACAGATGGCGTCCGCATTCAAGAGGTTGCCATAATTGCCCTGCTAGTGGACGGCGGCTTTGATTTTTTCAGCGCGGCGGCCTTGCGAGCAAGATTCCCTCACGCTGCGGAGCCGCAGGCGCGCAAAGCACACTATTAACGACTGCCTCTTGGGTCTATCCTGATCAGCAGCGAGGCCTCCGATTACATCGTACCCGACTTGCTCGTGCAGACCCTTTTCGCCGCGCCCATGGCACCGCTGGCGGACAAAGGGAATGATGCCGATCGCCCTCTGAGAGGGCCTGCTCATACGTGGCGTCCTGCCCGATTATCCAACCACGCTCGAACTGAAAGGTGCCAGAGCGTCCCGACTATCGCCATTTCCGTCGATTGCATGATCAGTAAGCTCAAGCAACAGCGTCAGCTCGACTCATGCTACGGCAAGATCATTCTCTTTCGAGAGCTTTCTTATCCTTGCAGCCCCTCGCTATGGCTGAAGACTTTTGTCAGAACGGCCCAGTAACAGCGAATATTAATCAAACTTTTCAGCGATGGGTTGGTCGTGCCGTTTGAGGCCAACTCCAACTACCGACGCCTCGCTAAACCGCGGACCCATGTTCTCCCGCACAAGCGGATATTCGCCAGAAAAAGGTATGTCGCCGCATCGAGACTATCGCTGCCTTCAGTCAGGCCCCCATTGTGCAGGAATGAAGGCTTCGTCACGCCCCTCTTCGATAGCCTCTATTACGACTTCCATGAGCTTGCGACCAAAGGCGAGTTGAGCGTCGGCAATGGCGTTCATCTTTTCCGCCATCACGTTCTTGCCTTCGAGAAGCCCTATGAGGCAAAGGCCGAGGTGCTTTCCGGGATCGACTCGGTCCCACCATTGCAGAAAACCTGTCTGCAACTGCGCAGATCCAAATGTATGCTTGATTAAACGGACCCGCCTCGTTGGGGCTAGGTGTACAGACAAAATCACAGCATTCTTTTGGCTCGGATGCTTAACGGCGGCCACGTCAACTACACTTTCAAGATAAGCAGCAGGCCCAAGAGAAGCGATAATTCTATCAAGAGCTTCATGTTCGCCCTGCTCGGCTAACGCCCGCCAATCTCCCCATAAGTGTTGCTGCTCGCCGATCACGACGGCGGCGGAGAGAAATTTCTCCAATTCAAACGTCCGGATTGTGTAGAATAATTCTTCACTTCCATCATCGCATCTTCCGACGAAGTAAATTCGATACTCATCTGCTTCATCATATCGCCAGAAGCAATTACCCGTGGCCTGTTTGATCATAAGATTCTCCAGTTGATGTTCGACAAATTCACATATCACCGCTAGAAATAATAGATTATAATAGACCTCATAAAAAATTTATCAAGTGGTCAATCAAAGTTCCGAAAGTAGTAACTCTATTTGGATCAGGATCATAAGGAATCACCATGTAATGGCACAAGGGTCTCAGCTCGAAGGTAAAGCAATCAGAAAATGATCTGTTCGCTTCTCTTACTGGCGCCTGAAGCATCAATGGAATTATGTTAAGAGAATATCGAATCCCTGCATGCCGATATCTGGCCTCCCGCAGCCCAAGGGCGCTACCATTGCATGCCCGACGCGAGGGCGGCGGTGTACAAACGTACAATTTCTGATTTCGCTATGCTTGGGTTTCCGGCCGTCATCTTCGCCGTGCTGGCAAGATCCAGCGAATGCATTGTCACTTCAACGCCTGAGACCTTGGGCCTGATAAACAGGTGAGATTGTGAGCTCATCCCAAAGTCGCGGTGGATTTTGCCAGCGTCGCCTCCAACGCGCTGAATTACGAAGTCGGCATCGGAGGGGTTCTTGACGAAATCGAAGTCCGGGTGGCGCGTAGGCGGGCGCTGCGTATTTCGCTTTACGTCCCTTCTGGCCCATATCTGGAAAACCGTCGGGACGTGTTTGCGTTTCCCGCAAAACCAGAACGCATTATGCGGAACGGGCGCTTCGGCCACGAGATGTAAGTGAGGGTCCAGGCGCCGCTGGACAGACATCTTCTGGAAGGTTGCAGGCACGATGAATGCAATCAGCTCTGCTTTCAGCGCAGCATGATTAAAGAATCGGATCGCCAGGCTGCTGTTTTTACCAAAAGGCGGGTTTCCAACGACTCCGAGCTTTCCGGTCTCAGGAAGTTCCGCCTTCAAAAAATCTGCCTCGATAATTCCGGGCGCTTTTGGATCAAGATCGTAGGCAAGGCTGCCCGGTGGAAGCAACCTCGAGAAAGACCCCGTCCCAGCGCTCGGCTCGATGAACTGAAACTCATTGAGGTCGAATTTACTCCTTAGAAAATCATATAGAACGCCTGCTACGTTAGAGTCAGTATAGAACTGATCAAGCAGGCGTTCTTTTGGTGGCTGTTTGAGATGTTGGTCCATCTACCAGCTTGTAGGTAGGCTGTCGAAAAATCCCAAATCTCTTCAAAAAAGAACTTTTCATTTTTAAAAATATGAGTTCAAATCTAATGTGACATCGTGAGGGAATAGAAGGGACTGCGTATTGCCGATCTAGATCAATTCGATGCAATACACTCATGCCGAAAAAAATGCCATACCGTCTGGTCAACGAGCAAACCTACTCAAAGAAGTTTGCACCTAAAATCCATCATTGCATTGATATTCGAATCAATAAACAACGATACCGCGTGTACAGTGATTTTTACAGACGAGTTTTCGGTGCGTTCACTTAATGTTCAGGCAAGTTTGTGATCTACCTATTCCTGAAAGAATAGGAGCATAGTTTATGAGTGATGATGTAAACGCCAGCCAAAACTCCGATAATAGTCCGGTTGCAGTAGTCACTGAAAACATTAGTCGCTATAACAAGCGCAAGTCACGTCGCCCACTTACTGCTCGAGGGCGCGAGGCCAGATACGATAAGTATCTGGCTGATAGAAACGGCAACAGCCGAATTGACCCTTGCGAGCCCAGTCTGGTCGGCTTGACTTGCGGCGCGATTGACACTGCCGTTAGGTTGATGAAACGAAGTCAACGGAGCGGGCAAAGGCCATCGCTAAGGCGCATCGTCGGTAAGGTTTCAAAATTTTGTAACCTCACGTCAGCCCAAGAAGAGTTGCTCCGGAAATGGCTGTTCTGGCTTATCGATCGACCTTGGGTTCTTCATGAGCGTGGCCGCTCGCCGGTGGTCGAGTGGGTACAATCGCAGCCACTAGTCAGTGATGTCTGGACCAGCGATCTCGCTGCATCTTGGTGCTCCAAAATCGATGGAGAAGTCAGGGCGGCCAAGAACGGTCAGAAGGCAAGTCAGCCGGTTTCATCATCATCGGGCCAGTCAGACGTCCGGGCTGCTAAGGCCGAAAGTCAGCCTCGCAGGGCCGAGCCAGGGGCGCCGTCGCCGGCCGGTTCTGCGTTCCCGCCGGCTCATCCCCGCCCAATCGGCGATCAATCGGCGCGCCTGGGTTCCTCGTTACAGACTGACGGCTCACCGACATTGCCAGCAGCGCCAGCTCAAGGCGGCGGCGAGCCTGTTCAATCTGTCAAACCGGACCCGGCTGCAGTTTCAGCAGCGCCAGGCCATCCGCCTTCAGTGCGTCCGCCTGCGTCGCCGACGATAGCGCATGGCTCTCTACGTTCAGGTGGCAGACGAGAAATGTTTGAAGGGAAGACAATAATAATCCCAGAGTTGGATGCCTTCCTTTTCAAGTCAGGTGCCTACAAAGCCAATGCATTTCTCAATGCGTTAAAACCGAATGGCTTCAACGAACAGACCCTTAGCGCTGCTATAAAGGCTCTCCTTCATAATAAAGAAGAACTAAATGAATTTCGTGGGCGCGGCGCGAAGCAAAGAGAATTTATCGATTATATCTTCACCCAGATTGGAGTGAAGATACCATGAAACTTTCCATAAAAGTGGGCCTAGTGGATTGACCGGAACGAAAGAGTCCATTTAGGGATTCCCAGAGGCTTGCCGACGTGCGATTCAGGGAGGATGCGCGATGGTATCACTTTC
>NZ_JBEPQB010000011.1:0-123140 GCF_040547625.1 Porphyrobacter sp. MBR-155 | reverse complement strand
CTGCTTAAACTCTTCGGAATGCTTCATCATCTCGTCGGTCTCCTGTTGCGAGCTCTAAACGCTCAGGTGACCGGCACAAAACCGTTACAAGTCCAAACTGCTAAGCGCGCCAATGGTGGCAACCATCAGACCGGACCTTTCAGGGTGGTCGCAGGATCATCCTTGGCCGTGCCGGTATCAGCCTTCTTCGGCATGCGGTTCCAGAGCATCCGGCTGATATCTGCCTGCACAAAGGCCGGATGGCGCGCAGGCCCCCGTGCATCTATGTGCGCCCGCGTCAGCTTGATCCGCCCCACCGGCAAGGCATCGGGCAATTGCAGGAAGCCGTGATGGGGCTGCAGACGAAGATCGCTCTCGATTATGGCAGGCCGGACCACGCGGGTGCTGCCCACCGACGTGCGCCCGCTATGCGGCCCGGTCTCGAAGCTGTCGGAGGCGCTGCGCACCTCCACCTCGACATCGCCGATGTTCCGTGATGCCCATTCCCGGGTGTCGCGGTCGATGAGCTGCAGGTAAAGCTTGGAATTGCAGCAGCCGAGCAGCGCCTCGGCACTGTCGCGGCCATAGCGACGGTGCATCTGGCCGATGGCCTGAAAGGTCAGGACCACGCTGGCCCCGAACTTGCGGCCCTCGGGAAGCAGCCGGGTGAGATTATCGACGCGGGGCAAGTCCGCCAGCTCGTCAAGGAAGAACCACATGCGCCGTCTGTCCGAAGGAGGCAGGCCCAGCATGGCGCTGGCTGCACACTCCAGCCAGCAGGCCAGCAGCGGCTTCATCGCCTCGAAATAGTCTTCCTTGCGTGGGACGAAGAGCCAGGGCTTGGGCCCCTGATGCGCGTCGAGGCCGGCAATGAACTCACGGAAGGCGAAGCTGCCCCGATCCCCCGGCTCTCGCCACAGGAACTGCAGCAAGGTCGCGGCTTTGGCGAGCATGAACAGGACCGAACCAGTGGCCCGGTCGGCGTCATCGGCAAAGGTACGCGCCGATGAGGTGCCTGCGAGCCAGACCTTCATCTCTTCCTTGCCCTTGACCTGCAGCGCGTCGAGCAGGTCGGGAAGCGTGGTGCGGCCCTCTGCGCTGAGCACCCGCAGGATGTTGGCGACGAGGATACGACTGGTCTCCAGCCAGACATCGTCATCGCGCTCGCCGGTCTCGGAGACCAGCTGGCGCGCGATGCGGTCGGCGTCGGCGGGATGGGCAATCTCGGAGAACGGCGACCAGAAGGATGATCGCTCGTCAAAGGGATTGAGGATGATGTCGCCGCGTTCGGGCCGGTAGTAGTGGGTGATGAACTCGCCCGAGGTATCATAGACCAGCGCCGGTTCGCCGCGCGCTTCGACCTGGTCGAGCATCTGGCGCATGACGGTCGTCTTGCCCGCGCCCGTGGTGCCAAGAAGGGCAAAATGACGGCACTCCAGCCATGACGGAATCCCGACCGACGCGATGCGGATTGATCGCGCATTGGTGGCCTTGCGCGTCTTCCTCGCGAGAACGCGTTCGGGGACAATCTGCGTGCCAGTGATAAACCGGTCGCGGGTGGATTCCTTGCCCTCGCTGCGTATCCAGATTGCAAAGCCAAAGCACAGCAGCATGCCGACCAGCGCGCCAAGGGTGCCGCCCAGTACGACCTTTCCGAAAAGATCATCCCAGCACCAAAGCCATATCCGGTCATTGGCCAGCACGCTGGCCGGCACCCGCGCGGTCCGGTCGTGAAGGTGAACCGTGATCGCAGGATCGCTGCGCCCGCTGGCAAACCAGCTGACCGCCACACCCTGCCAGTGCTGATAGGCACAGGTCCATTGTTCGGACGGGGTGTTACGGGACGACAGCAAAAAGGCTCCGAGCCCGGCGCTACCCGCAACGGTCCAGGCGTAGCCCCGCCAGCGCGCGGCGAGCCCGGCGATGGTCTGCTTGAAGAGGCCTTGGCCCCTCAGAAGATTGTCGCGGTCGCGGCTCATGACAGCGCCTCGGCTGCAAGCGCGCGCTGGCGGCGATAGGCCGAGTGCGCCGCTTCGCCGATCATGCTGCCGGTACGGTCGGCATCGCCATCGCCGCGCAGGGCCGCGCGGCGGGCATAGGCATAGGCCGCGCTGGCGGTGAACAGGCTGCGATCGAGCAGGGCTTCGATCACGCCAAGCCGCGCTTCGAATGCCGCCATGACGTCATCGCCAGCGTTGCCGCTAACTG
The DNA here is from genome assembly GCF_040547625.1 of Porphyrobacter sp. MBR-155. NCBI lineage: Bacteria > Pseudomonadati > Pseudomonadota > Alphaproteobacteria > Sphingomonadales > Erythrobacteraceae > Porphyrobacter > Porphyrobacter sp. MBR-155. The sequence continues at coordinate 120,953 of NZ_JBEPQB010000011.1, read as the reverse complement.
CCATCGTCTGCGCATCGGCAACCGCGCCAAGCCCGGCCTCGATCACCCGCGACAGGGCCTGATAGCGGGTCAATCCGCGCGCCTCGGCATAGCGCCGGATCATCACTTCCTGCCCCATCGGCACGCGGACGGAGAGCTTGACCCGGTTCATGGCTGTGCCTCCCGGAGCGCGCCATGCGCGCGCTCCCGAAATAGCGGAAATCCGTGGGTTCTGACCGCGCCGCCGAAAGGGCGCGCGCATCGCCCCCCACAGAAATGGCGGAATCCTGCCCCGCGAGGGCGCGTCTGGTGTGTGATTGAAAAACTGGCTCGATGCGTAGCATCGCAGCCTTTCTCCGGTTCCTGCTTGAACCCTGCTTTGCTCATTGATCGTCTCCCGTTCTGGAATTCCGGGAGGCGACGAAGTCGCGGATCACTGCGTGATCCGCAGCGTCCACCGCAGCACGATCCTTGAAAGGCTTCTGGGCAATCGAAGGCAGGTACTGCATCGGTCGTCCGCCGATCCAATCGTCCACGATCCCATCGACGGCCCCGCGCAGGCGCTGGCGCAGTTCACGGGCTTCGATGGGGTCGAGCTTGGCCCATTCGAGCTGGCGCTCGATGTACCCGCCGAGAGGGTATTCGCGATGGTCGATGATCAGCGGCGGGCCTTCGAACTGGACGTTGTAGCGCACCCCCTTGAAGCGGTCGAAGAGCGGGCGCTGGAGATAGAGCCAGTCCTCGATGAAGCCGCGATAGGTGGCGCCATCGGCCCCAGGTCGCTTCATCTTCTGGACGAAATCGTCGATCATCGGACCGACCATTGCGGCCTGAAAATCAGCGGAAGCGACAATCTCGTAAAACAGGTCGCGGCGATAGGTCATGATAATCTCCGAATGGATTGGGGATGAGGCGAGGCGCTGATCACGGCCTCGTCGATGGCCGAGCGGACACGGTCCGCGAGGTTGCTGGCATGCTCGGCATTGAGCCACAGGCGGGTGGTGCCGAGCGTGAGATAACCGCCGCAGCAGGTCCCTTGCGGACCGCCGACCGGCCAGTTCAGCAATTCGATGGCGACCGCGTGGCCCGCGATACGTTCAAGGCTGGGCGCAAGCTCGGCGATGGCGCGGGGGCGGTGCATAGGCTCGCTGCTCATGACGGCTTGCCTTGAGAGCGCTCGGCACCTTCGCTGGCGCGCTCCAACGACTGCGCACCTGCAGCGGAAGGAAGGCCAGCGATCCAGCTGCTGATATCACTCTCGCGCCAGCGCAGTCCGCGCCGGTTGATTATGCAGGGCGGGGGCAGGGCATTGCGTGCCACCATTTTATAGATGGTTGAACGCGAGCGGATGTTGAGCGCAGCCTGAAGCTGCCGCATATTGAGGAGAACAATTGTCGTTTCACGCATGGGAACCTCCGTTGAAGAGGCCCCTCATCATGCATATCGCGGGCTGTCGGTCGCTGCGTTGGTCACCAATTGGCGAGAAAATTTACGCGACGAAGCGTGGCGACAAATTCAGCTCAGCCTGAACGGTCTTGGACAAGGGGTCGATCACTGCCGCATACCGGCCACCCTTCAGCTCAAGAAACCAGCTATGCGGCTTCTTGGTGTGCTTCTTACCTTCGGCAGCTGGATCGAAGGATGGGTCATCGCCCGTTATGTTGACCCTGCTTAGCAGCCGTTCCTCAAGGTCGTTGATCTCGCCAGCTTGCAGTAGCCGGGAGGCTTCAATTTTCAGGGTGCTCCTGAACCTCTTGACCACGTTTGACTCATTCAGGCTTCGCGGGGATGGGACCTCAGCGTTGGCCGACACTAGGTCGATGATGACCTGCAAGGCGATCCTCACCTTCAGCCGCTTGATCCGTTCATCAGGGTAGATGTCGGGTGTCTCGTCGAAGAGGCGGAGCAGCTCCGGTGCCACTGGCGGATGCCAAAGATAGAAATTGAACCAATCGCCGGTAGGCTCTGGCGTGACGACGATGAAGCGCCGCTTCTTATTCTTGCTGCCAAACAATGTGGCCGCGATCCACGGATCAGAAAGCACATTCTGGCTCAGGATGAGGTCGACCGGCTTGTTGCTCACGGGGCTGGCGAACGCACCTACTCCAGATGTCGCCAGACGCATGATCGAATGGTTACCTGCGTTCACCTCATGGAGCACGGCATCAATGTGGCGTTGGTCGCGGCATCTGACTCGGCGGGGCAAAACCCACCAAGCAAGGCAGCACTTCCATTTCTTCCGCTGCATCCCGGCAAAGGCAAAGATAAAACCGACTGCTCCAGACAGCGTGATCAATAGCACGTCGAAAGCCGAAAGGTCGGGAGTGGCCACCACCATGTAGAGGATAAAGCCCAAGCATATGGCGCTCAGCACGATGAGGACATTTGCTTGTTGGTGGAGGAACGAGATTAGTGTCTCGAACTGGGTGGCCGCCGTCCGAATGTCCTTGAGATTGGTCGGCAGCCCCAATTCGCTGATGCGCCGGGTCACATACTCATCAAAGTCAGTCTCAGCAGATTTGCTGGAACGCGGCTTTCCCATTGACCAAACGTAGCAATTCGGGACCGCGAGGACAACGTGGGGTAGGGGACATGGTGGCTTGAGCGCGCTCCATTAATGCCTCCACGGTCGTTCCTGGCGGTTATCGACCAACATCTGTGGATAGCTTGATGCGAATCACGCCAGCAGAGGGGGTGGAGCCTATATGGAGCCTATAGTCAAAATTAGGCTCCAAGGAGCAAGGACTAAGCTCAGCTACCCCGCCATATGCTTGATTTTATTGGGAAGTTTTGGTGGACGCACTAGGGCTCGAACCTAGGACCCGCTGATTAAGAGTCAGCTGCTCTACCAACTGAGCTATGCGTCCATTCCGATAATCCCCATCAAGGGGTCGGACATCGAAACGAGGCCAACTTGGGGCACTCGATTCGCGTGAGGCGCTGCGTTTAGCGCGTATTACCCCGATAGCAAGGCCCTATTGCGCCTTTTCATCAAGGTGAATGATCAGCTTGCCAGACCGCGATGGGGCGTGCGCTGGTTCCAGCGGTTCACCATCATCAGCAGGCCGATACAGATCATGTTGGTCATCATCGACGAACCGCCATGGCTCATCCATGGCAGCGGGATGCCTTTGGCGGGTGCCATGCCCATCACCATCAGCAGGTTGATCGCGATGTAGAAAAATATCGTCGCAGTCGCCCCGGCGGCGAGCAATGCGCAGAACCGATCCTGCGATTGCGCCGCAACCTTCATCCCCCAGCGCAGGATCAGTCCATACATCAACAACACGAACAACCCGCCAACAAGGCCCCATTCCTCCGCCATAGAGGCGAACACAAAGTCGGTATGCGGCTCGGGCAGATAGTTAAGGTGGCTCTGGGTGCCGTTGTTGAACCCCTTGCCGAAGATCCCGCCCGATCCGATTGCGATTTTGGACTGGGCGATGTGATAACCTGTGCCCAGCGGATCGCTTTCAGGATCGAGGAAAGCCGTCACGCGCGCGCGCTGGTAATCATGAAGGGCGAAGAAATACACCAGCGGCGCTGCACTTACGGCTACGCCGCCAGCCAGCAGAAACCACCACATCGGCAATCCGGCAAGGAACATCACCACCACACCGCCAAACGCAATCGCCACCGACGTGCCAAGATCGGGCTGCATCAGGACAAGCCCCATGGGAAGCACGATCAGCATCCCCGCAGGCACGAGCGAGCGCCAGGTACCCACCATCCCCAAAGGCAGCGTTCCATAAAACCGCGCCATCGCCAGCACGACGGCAGGCTTCATCAGTTCGGATGGCTGGATGCGAACCGGGCCGAGCTCAAGCCAGCGTTGACTTCCCCCGCCAACCGCGCCGACAACCTCCACCGCCAGCAGCAGCAACAGCACGGTGAGGTAGCCCGGATAGGTAACCGCTCGCACCACGTCACGCGGCATGGCAGCGATGATGGCAGCCATCACCGAAAACACGAGGAAGCGGAGAAAATGCGATGCTGCGAACGGCTGCATAGCGCCGCCGCCAGCGGAATAGAGCACCAACCCGCCGAACGCAGTCAACATCACCAGCGGGATCAGCATTTCCCATGGCTGGCGGGCAATCGCATCGGGCACAACCCTGCGGGTGGCAGTGCTGTTCATTCGCTGACCTCGGCCGGCGCGGGCGCTGGTTCGGGCTGTTGCTCTGGCGAAACGGCCGAAGCGGCAGGCGGTGTTGCAGAGGGGTTAGCCTCTGCACGCGGGGTGATCACATCTTCAGCGATCGTTTCGGTTTGGGTGGCAGCCACACGGGCCTCAGCTTCAACCCGGTCGAAGATTTCCTCGTCCCGGCGCGGCGCACGGCGGACTTCGGCGCCGCGCTCGGCCGCATAGGTGGCATAACGAGCCTCAAGTCGCTGTTGCGCGGTGCCGCCCCACTGCTTTTCCAGCGCAGTGAGCGCCTCCATCCCCTTGGTCGGATCGAACAGAAAGGTCGTTACATCACGGGCAATCGGGTAGGCAGCGCCCGATCCGCCGCCATGTTCGATCACCACTGCCCCGGCGTAGCGCGGGTTATCGAAGGGTGCGAAGAAGATGAACAATCCGTGGTCGCGGTATTTCCACGGGCCTGTGCGCCCGTTCGAAATGCTGAGTGAAACGACCTGCGCGGTGCCGGTCTTTCCTGCAATCTGCACGTCCTTGATTGGCAGGCGGGCGCGGCCAGCAGTGCCGGGGCCATTCACCACATCGCTCATCGCCTGACGCACGTATTCGACGTGTTCGGAGGGAAAATCGATGGTGTCGAAGCCCTTCGGCTTTGTGTCCAAGGTCAGGCGGGGCATGACATGGCGCCCGGTCGCCAATCGCGATGCCATCACCGCCAGCTGCAACGGGCTGGAGAGCATATAGCCTTGGCCAATGGTGGCATTGACCGTGTCAAAGGTCTGCCATTCACGCCCCCATTTCTTCATTTTCCATGCAGGATCAGGCACGGTGCCATAGAACTGGCTGGTCACAGGCAGAGGAAACTCCTCCCCCATCCCACACCGCCGCGCCATTGCTGCAATCGGGTCCATGCCCACGCGCTGGGCCATCGTGTAAAAATAGACATCGCAACTTTGGTAAATGCCGCGCGCCATGTCGACCGCGCCGTGACCGCGCCGGTTCCAGCAGCCAAACACGCGATTGCCGACGCGCAGGCCCCCGCCGCAAAAAACGGTTTCTTTAGGGTCGATGCCTTGGCCCAACAACGCCATCGACACCATCGGCTTGACGGTGGAGCCGGGAGGATACAGGCCTTTCAGCACCTTGTTGCGCAGCGGCACGCGTTCATCATCGCGCAGCATGGCGTATTCGACGCTGCCGATACCATCGGAAAAACTGTTGGGATCGAAGCTTGGCATTGAGGCCATGCACAGCAAATCGCCGGTGCGGCAATCCATCACCACCACCGATCCGCTTTCCAACCCGATCCGGCGTGCGGCGTAATCTTGCAACGGGCCATCAATGGTGAGACGCACGGGCGCACCCTGCACATCTTCGCGAGTTTCCAGATCGCGCACAATCCGCCCGCTGGCGGTCACTTCAACCCGCCGCGCACCCGGCACGCCGCGCAGGTCTTTTTCAAACTGCTTTTCCAGCCCGTCCTTGCCGATCTTGTAGCCCGGTGTGATCAGGATCGGGTTGGGGTCTTTCTCATATTCCTCGGCCGATGCCGGGCCGACATAGCCGATCAGGTGACCAACGCTGGAGGCTGTCGGGTAGAACCGCGAAAAGCCGCGCTGCGGCACCACGCCGGGCAGATCGGGCAGGCGTACGCTGAGCGCCGCGAATTGTTCGTAATTCAATCCGCTCGCCACCTCGACCGGGGCAAACCCGCGCGATGTGCTGACCTTGTCCTTGATATCGGCGATCCGGGTCGGCTCAAGCGCCAAGAGTTCACCCAAACGGTCAATCGTAGCGGACGCATTATGCATCCGTTCGGGGATCAGATCGACGCGGAAATCCGCGCGGTTAGATGCAAGCGGTGCGCCGTTGCGATCAAGGATCCAGCCTCGGCGCGGGGGGATCAGCGTGAGATTGACGCGGTTGCTTTCGGATTCGAGACGGTATTTCTCATTCTCGGCGATCGCCAGATAACCCAGCCGTAATGCCAACAGAGCGCCAATGCCGCCTTGCACCGCGCCGATCAGCACCGCCCGTCGTTCAAAGGTTGCGCGCAGGATCGTGGCGTTGATGACCCGTCCACGGCGCAGCGACCCATCGCCCAGGAACGGAAAACGCATCAGGCGATCTTTCGTGCCCGGGCAAGCCGGAACCGATCAAGGCTGGCAACCATACGCGCCATTATCGGATAAAGCAGGATTGCCAGCAAGGCCTGCGGCAGCGCCACCAGCAGCATTTCCGATGTCACCGGCGCGCCAGATGCCAGCAGCGTTGCCAGCCAGTATGCAACCACCATCACTCCTGCAGTGAACCAGTCCAGCCAGAAACCGCGCCAGGGAAACCGCGTTTCGATGATTTCAATCGCAATCATGGCCAGCGACCATAGCAGAATGGCGCTGCCAAATGGTTGTCCGCTAAAAAGATCGTCAAATGCGCCCAGCGGTGCCCCCGCCCAAAGTGGCAGCAGCCCGGGCCGAACCATGCGCCAGCCCAGCAGCAGCAAAAATCCGAGCGGCGGGACAAGCGGCATGACATCCGCGATCAACATCACCGGGATGACCGAAGCAAGCATGATCGACAAGTAGGGGACACTGCGCGCGCGAAGGGGGGAGGACGTGCGGTTGATGCGTTGTCCATAGATATCTGACCGCGCGCGGGGATCAAATTGTTCCATTACCGATCATCCGCCGCTGCACTCGCAGTTGGCGTGGCGGAAGATGGCTGCTGCTCCGCGTTGGCGGCACCTTCCGGCGTGCCAAGCGAATTTTCGCCGCGCAGCACAGCCACGGCCGCGGCTTGGTGGATCGGCTCAACCGCGACGAAATTGGTGGCCGCAGGCTCTGCCACCAGACGCGCGATCCCGCCATCCTCGGTAATCTTGCTGATTACCGCAACCGCGACGCCGGGCCGGTAATATCCGCCAGCGCCGCTGGTCACCATCAGATCGCCGACCTTGAGCGGATTAATCCCGAGATTGACCAGTCGAACCCGCAGCATTCCATCCCCGCGCCCTTCGGCAAAGGCGATGACATCATCTTTCGCCCGGCGCACCGGAAGCACGCTTTCGCTGTCGGTGAGCAGCAACACCCGCGCCGAATTGCGCCCGGTTTCCAGCACCCGCCCAATTACCCCCCGTTCGGAAATAACCGGCATCCCCGGCGTTACGCCATTATTTGCCCCCGCACTGAGATAGGCGTGCCGCCGTGTGCTGGTAGCCGTCGACCCGACCAAGCGGGCGATAGAGACGGGCTTTACCTCGGAATCTTTCAGGTTGAGCAGTGACTTCAACCGCCGGTTCTCGGCCCTGACGGCGTCGGCTTCAGCCAGTCGGACGCGCGCGATTTCCATTTCTTCACGCAGTGCCGCATTCTGGCTGGCTGCGTTGAAATAGCCCCCGATGCTGGAGAAGAAACCCTGCGTTTCGGTGCGCGCGACCGCGCCCACAGTGCCTGCCGGTGTTACGATATCGCTCGCGCCTCCGCGCAAAGGGGCAAATGCAGATGGCTGCCACAGTGACAACATCAGCAACGCCAGCCCCAGCAATGCGCCCGCACCGGCCAGCAAGTAGCCGGTGAACAGCGAATATTGTGCCTTCCTGGAAAAGCCCGAACGGCGCGATGAGGGAGGCGCCATGGCTTAAAGTCCCTTCTGCCAGTTCTCCCGGCTTACGCTGGTGCGCTTCACGCGGTCATCAGCACGCCGCGATAGATCGGATCTTCCATCGCGCGGCCCGTGCCGATGGCAACACACAAAAGCGGATCTTCAGCGACCGAAACCGGAAGACCGGTTTCTTCGCGCAGATGCTCGTCAAGGCGGCGGATCAACGCACCGCCACCGGTCAGGACGATGCCCTGATCCACAATATCGGCCGCGAGTTCAGGCGCGGTGTTTTCCAGCGCGATGCGCACACCTTCAACGATTGCCCCAATCGGTTCGGACAGCGCTTCGGCAACGTGTGCCTGATTGATCGTGATTTCCTTTGGCACCCCGTTGACCAGATCGCGGCCCTTGAGCGTGATGATCTCACCGATCCCGTCTTCGGGGATCATGGCGATGCCGTAATCCTTCTTGATCCGTTCAGCCGTGGCATCGCCGATCAACAGGTTGTGATGGCGGCGGACATAGGAGACGATAGCTTCGTCCATCTTGTCACCCCCGGTGCGCACCGAGGTGGTATAGGCCAACCCGCGCAAGCTGAGAACGGCGACTTCGGTGGTGCCGCCACCAATATCGACCACCATGCTGCCAACCGGCTCGGTCACGGGCATATCCGCGCCAATCGCCGCTGCCATCGGTTCGAGGATCAGATGCACGTTCGACGCGCCTGCGTTCGACGCCGCATCGCGGATCGCGCGGCGTTCAACCGAGGTGGAGCCAGACGGCACACAGACCACGATTTCAGGGTAACGGAACATGCTCTTCTTGCCGTGCACCTTCTGGATGAAGTGCTTGATCATCTGTTCGGCCACTTCGATGTCGGCGATCACACCATCGCGCAACGGGCGGATCGCTTCGATGCTGTCGGGGGTCTTGCCCATCATCATCTTGGCATCATCGCCCACGGCCTTCACCCGGCGGATCCCGTTGATCGTCTCAATCGCAACCACCGAAGGTTCGTTCAGAACGATCCCTTGATCCTGCACATAAACCAGCGTGTTGGCGGTGCCGAGATCGATCGCCATGTTTTGCGAGCCGAATTTGAAGAGATTGGACAGGAAGCTCATTGGTGGTGTTGTTCCAGTGGTGGCGGGGCGGGGCCGCGGACCGCGTTATGAACGCGATTGCGGGAAAATCGACCCGGTTATGACATGACGTGATGCGCCTAGCGAATCCGCGCACAAAACGCCAAAATATTTGTCCACCGCAGCGGGGATTTTTTGGGGGTTAGCCTCGAAATTGCGACCATTGATCGCTAGCGTGCGACAAATGCCCGAAATCCGCCGCCTCCCGTCCGCTCTGGTGAACCGCATTGCCGCAGGCGAGGTGGTCGAACGCCCGGCGGCGGCGCTGAAAGAGCTGGTTGAAAACGCGATTGACGCGGGTGCGCGGCGAATCGGGGTGGTGCTGGTTGATGGGGGCCTAGCCCGGATCGAGGTGGTTGATGATGGCTGCGGCATGGGGCCTGACGCGCTCGCGCTGGCGCTGGAACGCCACGCCACGTCAAAACTGCCCGATTCGCTGATTGGCGCAGACGGCGCAATCGAACTGGTCACAACGCTGGGCTTTCGCGGAGAGGCGCTGCCATCCATCGCCAGCGTCGCGCGGCTCACCATCGAAAGCCGTGAGGCAGGCGCGGCAGAAGGCTGGCGGCGGGTGGTCGATCACGGCGCGGTGCTGGCCGATGAGCCCGCTGCGCTGCCCCCCGGCACACGGGTGCGGGTAGAGGAATTGTTCGCCAAGGTGCCCGCCCGCCGAAAGTTCCTGCGCACTGCCCGCAGCGAATATGCCGCTTGCCTTGATGTGGTGCGCCGCTTGGCAATGGCGCGGGCCGACATTGCTTTTACGCTAGAAACCCTTGGCGATGCTGGCAAACGCACGGTGCTCTCGCTTCAGGCGGGAGAGGAACTCGCCACCCGCGTGGCGCGGATCATTGCGCATGAATTGAAGGACAATTCGGTTGCGATAGAGTTCAAGCGTGACACCCTGCACGGGGTGATGCGATTGACGGGCATCGCGGGCCTGCCGACTTACAACCGCGGGGTGGCCGATCACCAATATCTGTTCGTCAATGGCCGCCCGGTGAAAGACCGGTTGCTGGTGGGCGCGGTGCGCGGGGCCTATGCCGATATGCTGGCGCGCGATCGCCATGCGGTGCTGGCGCTGTTTCTCGACCTGCCGCCGCAAGACGTCGATGTGAATGTCCACCCAGCCAAGACCGAAGTGCGGTTCCGCGATTCCGCCGGGGTGCGCGGGTTCATCGTCAGCGGTTTGCGGCAGGCGCTCGGCACCGGGGATCGCCGTAGCGCGCAGGGGCCGGATCGCGGGGCGATGGCGCGGTGGGTGAGCGAACCTTCGCTTTCCCCGCTCCCCTCGGGCGAGGGGGTGCTGCCAGCATGGCCCGCTACACTCCACCCCAACCCCTCATCGCAAGGGGAGGGGCTATTGCTGCGTGAGGCCTCGCTGGCGTTCTCCGCACCATTGGGCCGCGCCGAAGAAGCCGCGCCGCTGCCGGAGCAGGCGCACCAATACCCGCTCGGCATCGCGCGGGGGCAAGTGGCGAACACCTATATCGTTGCCGAGGCTGCCGATGGGCTCGTGCTGGTCGATCAGCACGCCGCCCACGAACGCCTCGTGCTCGAACGCCTGCGCGCCGCCGGGGCAGGGGAGTTGGGCCGCCGCAGCCAAGCGCTGCTGGTTCCCGATGTGGTTGAGCTGGACGAGGTCGAATGCGACCGCTTGGAGGACGCGGCAGAAGGCCTGGCGCGTTACGGGCTGGTGATCGAACGCTTCGGGCCGGGCGCGATGCTGGTGCGCGCGCTCCCCGCCGCGCTGCCCAAGGCGGACAGTGGCAAACTGCTGCGCGATCTTGCCGACGATATCGCCAAGCACGGCAAGCAGGAAGACAGCGGCGCGCTGCTGCTGGCAGAACGGCTCGAACTGGTGCTGGCGACGATGGCCTGCCACGGATCGGTGCGGGCAGGGCGCACGCTCAACGTCGCGGAAATGAACGCACTGCTGAGGGAGATGGAAGCGACGCCGAGATCAGGCCAATGCAATCACGGACGGCCGACGTGGGTGAAGCTGAGCATGGACGATGTCGAGAAGCTGTTTGGGCGGCATTAACGTCATCCCAGCGAAAGCTGGGACCTCAGGCGGCAAGTGCTGCGTTTTCCAGCCCTAGACCCCAGCTTTCGCTGGGGTGACGGAAACGGGAAGCCGGACTCCCGCACCACCCGTTCCAAGCCTTTCGCCGCAGCCTGCCCCGCGCACCTATCGCCCGCATCAGCGCCGCAGCGCCGCACGCACATCCGCCAGCTTTCCATCAGCGTCCGCATCCTCGGGCAGCCCGAGCGTCGCGCGCAGCAGTGCTGCCACCGCGACATTGTCGAACACCGCCATCTGCTCGCCCTCGGCAAAAGCCGGGCCGTGGGCGATGAATAGCGCCAGCATTTCCGGATCGGCATTGTCATAGCCATGCGCGCCGCCCTTGACCGGGTAAGCGGGCGGGCCGGACAGGATCGTCCAGCCATTTTCCGCGAGGCAGATGATCGCCGCCACGCGCGGGTTGGTGCCGTATTTCAGCCGCGCGGGCAGGTCTTCCTTGCGGGTGCAGGTCATGTGGCCATGCGGCACCAGCAGTGCATTTGCCACGCGGTCATCGGTGCCAGTCACCGGCTCAATCGCGGCGTAAGGCCCGGTTTCAACCGCGATGTAGCTTTCGCGGTCGATCAGATCATCAAGCTGGATCACCCGGCTCTCGTCAGTCTGGCGCATTCCGTGGTCGGCGACGATCACCAGGTTCACCGGCACACCCAGCGCCGCAATCCCGTCAACCAGATCACCGATCCGTTCGTCGACCTCGGCCAGCGCGGCGTTGACCTCGGCGCTGTCGGGGCCGAAGCGGTGGCCCTGGGTATCGACCGTGTCGAAATAGAGCGTCGCGAAGGCCGGGCGGATCGCTGCCGGTCGCCGCATCCAGTCGAGCAGGGTGTTCACCCGCTGCACATTGCCGATGTTCTGATCGAACCGCAGCCAGTCACTCGGTCGCACGCCGCGGATGGCGACTTCGCTGCCGGGCCAGAACACGGTTGCGGTGCGGATTCCGGCGCGTTCAGCGGTGACCCACACCGGCTCGGCCTCGTCCCACCAGAACGGGTCGAGCGCTTGCCGCGCGTTCCCCATCGTGAACATCTGGCCGGGACGGCGCGGGTCGATCATCGAATTGCCCGAAATGCCGCTGCGATCGGGCACCATCCCTGTGACCATGGCGTAGTGGTTGGGGAAGGTCTTTGTCGGGAAACTCGGCCTCATCGCCCCGCTTGCCCCTTGTGCTGCCAGCGCGCTGAGGCGCGGGGTGATCCCACGGGTCAGGTAATCGCTGCGAAATCCGTCAATTCCGATCAGCAGGGTGACGGGCCGGACTTCGGACGACGTTTCATCCTGCGCCGCGACATGGGCGGGCATGAACAGGACGGCGAGCAGGATCAGGATATGGCGCATAACGGGCTTCCTAGATGCAGGACGCGACAATTGCGAGACGGCAGGATTGATGCGGCGGTTCAGACGTTGAACTTGAACAGCAAGATGTCGCCATCCTGCACGACATATTCCTTGCCTTCCTGCCGCAGCTTGCCCGCTTCTTTCGCGCCCGCTTCGCCGCCCAGCGTGACGTAATCGTCATAGGCAATCGTTTCAGCACGGATGAAACCGCGTTCGAAATCGGTGTGGATCTCGCCCGCTGCCTGCGGGGCCTTTGCGCCGTCATGGAACGTCCAGGCGCGCGCTTCCTTGGGGCCGACGGTGAAGAAGGTTTTGAGGCCGAGCAGCTTGTATCCGGCGCGGATCACGCGGGCGAGGCCGCTTTCGGATAGGCCAAGCGCTTCGAGGAATTCGCCCCGGTCTTCGATTGGCATCGTCACCAGATCGGCCTCAATCGCGGCGGAGACGACCACCGCCTCGGCGCCCTCGGCTGCGGCCTTGGCGAACACCTTGGCCGTCAATTCATTGCCCGTCGCCGCGTCTTCTTCGGCCACGTTGCACACATAGAGCACCGGCTTGGCGGTCAGCAACTGCGCCTGAGCAAACAGCCGCGCTTCCTCGTCATCGCCGGGAACGGTCAGGCGGGCAGGCTTGCCTTCACGCAGCAATTCGAGCGCTTGTCCCAACACGCTCGCCATCGCTTTGGCTTCCTTGTCACCCGCCGCACCGCGCTTGGCCGCTGCGGGGACGCGCTTCTCTAGGCTCTCCAGATCCGACAGCATCAACTCGGTTTCGACCACTTCGGCGTCGGCAATCGGATCGACCTTGTTGGCGACGTGCTGGACATCGTCATCCTCGAAGCACCGGAGCACGTGGACGATCGCGTCTACCTCGCGGATATTGCCGAGGAACTGGTTGCCAAGCCCTTCGCCCTTGCTCGCGCCTTTCACCAGCCCGGCGATATCGACAAAGCCCAACTGGGTTTCGATGATCTTGGCGCTTTTGCCGATGGCCGCGATCTTTTGCAGCCGTTCATCCGGCACCGCGACCTGCCCCACGTTCGGCTCGATCGTGCAAAACGGATAATTGGCTGCCTGCGCCGCCTGCGTTTCGGTGAGTGCATTGAATAAGGTCGACTTGCCGACATTAGGCAGGCCGACAATCCCGCAGCGGAAACCCATACTTCAATCCTTGGTTTTGCCGTCGATGCGCCAGGGAGGAAAGCGTCGGTTCTGGCCGCCCCAGAACAGGCAGATTTCATTGCCTGCGGGATCGCGCAACCGTGCTTCGCGCCATCCCCAGCTTTCATCGACGGGATCAGTTGTGAAACGCAAGCCCGCGCTTTTGAGGATTGCTACCGTCCGGTCAAGCTCTTCGATCTCGAAATAGACCACCGAGGTCGGTGCGGCCACCGCATCGACCTGATGGATCGAGAAGGTTTCGCCGCCCTGAGTTTCAAACCGGGCGTAGCGCGGCGGCGCGTCAACAATCTGGGTCAACCCCAGCAACGTGTAAAACCGCACCGATGCAGCATAATCCGTGCAGCCGACGGTTACCTGATTGAGCCGCATCACCGCTCATGCACGCTGCGCACCAGCGGCCCGACCAGCGGCGATCCGCCGAGCCAGTCGGTCTGCACCTGCGCGGCGACTTCGTTGATCGGCACTTGCGGCTTGTTTCCGGGATGAACCGGCAGGCGCAGCGGGCGGGTGCCGGGTCGCTGTGCGATCAGCCCGGCAATCGCGCGCGCCACATCCATGGGATCGGCACCGCTGCCAGAGCCATCGCCTTGTCCCATGCGTTCAACTTGTTGCGGATAACCATCAGTATGGCGTTCGTGGGCCCGTTCCTTCAACGCGCCGGAATAGGCGTTGCGGTTGACCCAGATTTTGGTGGGATAGCCACCGGGCTGGATGATGCTGACGTTGATATTGTGCGGCACCAGTTCATAGGCCAGCTGTTCGCTCATCGCCTCCAATGCGAATTTGGTGGCGGAATAATGCCCGGAATAGGGTGCGATCACACGGCCCAATTGGCTGGAAATCTGGATGATCTGGCCCGCGCCTTTCTTGCGCATCCCCGGCAGCACCGCGCGCGCCATGCGATGCGCGCCAAACACGTTGGTTTCAAACATCAGCCGGGTGGCTTCCATGTCCTGCACTTCGACCGGAGAGGTGATGCCGATGCCCGCATTATTGACCAGCACATCAATCGGCCCGCCGTTGATCATCTCGGCCTCGGCCACCCCGTCAGCGATCTGATCGTCAGACATCACGTCGATTTCGATGACGTGCAGATCGAGACGCTCGTTCAGTGCAAGGATGCGCAGTTGTTCCGCTTCCCGCCGGGGCAGGCCGCGCATCGTGGCAAACACCCGCGCACCCTGACGCGCGAGCAGTTCTGCCGTCAGCCGTCCGAAACCGGATGAGCAGCCCGTGACGAGCACGCTTTTCCCTGCATAGTTCGCATCAGGCCGATAAACGGGTTCAGCAGCAGCACTGGCGCGCGGTGTTGCGGCCAGCGCACCGGTAGCTGCGGCGGCGGCGATCAGCGAACGGCGATTGATACGGGGCATGGACAGGTTCCTTCGTGACCGGAAACAGGATCACGCAAGGTTATTGTGTTCGCGCCAGAGTGCAAGCGCGCTTGGAGATTCAAGCCGGATGATCTTGTTTGCCCATGGCGCGATGGCGGCCTCGGTGCGCGGGCGCGGGCCGCGGTTCCAGTTCAACACATACCAGAAAAACGCGAGGTCAAAGCGTTCGGGGCAGCCTGCGGGCATATCAGGCCGCGCTTGCCCGCGATGCGTCACGATCCGCCGGATCAACCGCCACAGGCACAGGGCAATCGGGAAATCGAGATATATTACCGTGTCCGCCCGTTTGAGCCGGGGCAGGAGCGTGCTGCCGTAGTTGCCTTCGATCAGCCACTCATCCTGCGCGACGGCTTCGGCTAGCCGGGCGTGCAATTCGGCCTTCTGAGTCTCGACCCAGCCATCCTGCCATCCGAGTTGATCCATGTGGATCAGCGGTAGACCAAGCAGCGGTGCCAGTTCGCGGGCGAGGGTGCTTTTACCCGAACCGCACGGGCCGATGATCAGCACGCGGCGCATGGTCGTCAGTCCGCGCGGACCGGCAACAGGCGGGAATCGCTGATTGCGGCGGTGCGGTGGGCGGCAATCCTCTGGCTTTCAGGATCGCTCGCAAAGGCGAGGAAGCTGGCCTTGCTTTCTTGTCGCACCAGCAAGACATAATCCCAGGTTTCGGTTGCCGGGCCGATCAGGAAGTGCGCGCTGGTTCCGGAAAACAGCACCTCACCGCCGCTGCGTTCCAACAACGGCAGCATGTCCCGCATATAGCGCTTATAGGCCTCGCGCCCGGAAATAGGGGTCTCAGGTGTAAGCTCTGGAGCGTGAGCGTAGTCAGCGCAGTCGCGAAAGCGCAACAGATTTAGCATCACGACCGGGCCTTCGTCGGGCAATCCGAAAAAGGCGGCACCCTGTTCGGGGCTAACATCGCGAAAAACGGCGGTTGTCATGGTGTTTGGTCCTGCATCCTCAAGGCAACATCATTCATGAAGCGCGCGTCATCGCCCTTGGCGAGCCATTCCGCCTCAGCCGCGATGGCTCCGAGCATCGCGGCGAGGTCATCTTCTTCGGTCTTGCCATAATTGCCGAGCACATGGCCGGTCACGCGATCCTTGTGCCCCGGATGGCCGATGCCGAGCCGCACGCGGCGGAAACTTGCCCCGCAATGCTGGTCAATCGATCGCAGGCCATTGTGTCCCGCCGTGCCGCCGCCTTGTTTCACCTTTACCTTGAACGGGGCAAGATCAAGCTCATCATGGAAGACGGTCAAGATATCGGTGCCTAGTTTGTAGAACCGCAGCGCCTCTCCGACACAGCGCCCGCTTTCATTCATGAATGTGGCGGGTTTCAGCAGCAGCACTTTGGAACCGCCGATCCGTCCTTCCTGCGCCCAGCCCTGAAACTTGCTCTGCACCGGGCCAAATCCGTGCATGTGGGCAATGACGTCCACCGCCATAAAGCCAACATTGTGGCGGTGGAGCGCGTAGCGCGGTCCAGGATTTCCAAGGCCAGCCCAGATTTGCATGATGACCCTCTAACGATACCTCACCCAAAACGAAACGCCGGACTTCTTGCGAAGCCCGGCGTTCATCAGCCGTTGGTGGCTGTGTTGGGTTATTCTTCGGTAGCTTCCTCGACAGCAGCGTCGTCGGACGACGCAGCGCCTTCGCTGCGCTTGAGCGCGGACGGGGCGACCAGTGTGGCGATGGTGAAATCGCGATCGGTGATCACGCTGGTCACGCCCTTGGGCAGGGTGACTTCGCTGATATGGATCGCATCGCCAACGTCCTTGCCGGTAACGTCGATCTGAATTTCTTCAGGGATGTTGGCGTTGGGGCACAGCAGATCAAGCTCGTGACGGACAACGTTGAGCACGCCGCCCTTCTTCAGGCCTGGCGAGGCATCTTCGTTGACGAATACCACCGGCACCTGCACTTCGACCTTGCTGTCGCCGGTAAGGCGCAGGAAATCGACGTGGAGCGGACGGTCTGTCACGGGGTGAAACGCCACATCCTTGGGCAATGTGCGAACGGTCTTGCCACCGATCTCAAGATTGACGACCGAGTTCATGAAGTGACCGGTCATCAATTGCTTGACCAGTTCCTTTTCCTCGACGTGGATCATGGTGGGTTCTTCCTTGCCGCCGTAAATCACGGCAGGAGTCCGACCTTCGCGGCGAATTGCACGGGAGGCTCCCTTGCCAGCCCGTTCGCGCGCTTCAGCCGGCAGGTTCAGAGCGTCGCTCATAATAGTGCCTTTCGAATGCGTGTTGAATAAAGACTATCGCGCGCACCGCCTCCAGGGATGACCGGAGCGCCGAAGCGCGGGCCCTTAGAGGCAAGCGCCGCGAAAGGCAACCTGTTTAGGGCAGGCGCCGGAGGCGGTAGCCTGCCGCTTGCAGCAGGCTTGCCAGCCCGTCGACCCCCACCAGATGTGCCGCACCGACCGCAATCAGAGGGCGCGGCTCATCTTCGAGCAGCGGGATAATCGCCTCGGCCCATGCGCGGTTGCGCTGCACCAGCAAAGCCTCACGCAGTTCGGGATCGGCAAGGATGCCGCTGCGGGTCGCCTCATCAAGCGCGGCGACATCACCCGTCAGCCAAGCGCGGCGCAGTTTTTGTGCCTGTGCTTTCGCGTCGCTGGCCTGCGTTATCACAGCAGCCAGCAAGTCACGCTGATCGGCTTCGGGTAGACGGTCGAAAATTGCCAGTTGCGCCCGCGCGCCTTCCAACTCGCGCACCGGACGACCGGAAAATTCGCGGATCAGCGCGCGGTCAACGCCGTTGGCCGGATCGCCTTCCGCGCTGAGTTGCGCCAGCGTCAGCGCCGCAGCCCAGGTTTCTGTCGATGCAAAGCTGCCGCTATCCAACCCGCCACGATCGAGCATATCTGCCAGCGCGGGGGCAAGGGTGGCAGGAACACGCTCGGCGATGGGCGGCAGGCCGGGCGTGGTGCCCAATTCAGCAAATGTCTCGGCCAGCGCGGCGCGATTATCCAGGGCAGCAATTTCCACCAGAAGCAAATCGGCCTCGTTTATGGCAGAGGCAATCGCTGGCGTGCGCCATTTCGTGCCATCGGGCAGGGCATGGATGGTGCCGAGCATCCACCCCTCCACCGTGCCATCGGCGCTGGCGATTTCATACAAGAGCGGGTTGGGCGGTGGGCCGTCTGCCTCATCACCGGGGGCATCACTGCAACCGACGAGGCCAAGCAACAGGATCGGGGCCAGCATCGCTGTGAAGCTGCTGCGCACAAGCTGCACCATGCCGGCCCCGGTCAAGTTCATTGCTATTCCGCTGTGCCGGTTACTTGATGCGCGTCACAGTGATGCCTTTTTCGGCAAGGTAATCCTGCATACTCCTGACCCCGGCAAGGTGGCCCGCGCCAACCGCAATGAACACCGTGCCAGGTTCATCGAGCCGCGTGTCCACCCACTCCGCCCAATTGGCGTTACGGGTATAGAGCAACGCCTCGGCAATTGCCGGATCGGTCATCCCTTCGTTCATGATCGCGGCGAGCTCATCGGCATCGCCCTCGGCCCATTTGGCAACCATCCGGTCAAGCATCGGTTTGACTTCGTCCATGCCTTCAGCCGCCTCCATCAGGAAGGTGATCTGCGCGGCCTGATCCATTCCATCAAAAATGTCGAACTGGAATTCGGCAGTTTCCAATGCACCTTGCGGCTTATCGTCGACCTTGGACAACAACACCTTTTCCACCCCTGCGCCGGGCGTGTAACCCTGCTGCATCAACGGGATCAGCGACAATGTGAGACCGGTAAGCCACGGCTTGAATTGATCAAATGCGGCAGGGGGAGCACCGACCTTGGCCAGCGCGGCTTCATAAATAATCGTCTGTTCCGGGGACAGCAGCGAACGCAGCGTGGTGCCCGCCGGCAGCACTCCCTTGGACATGGCCAGCTGCTGCTGCGCGGCCTCACTGCCCGGATCCATCCGGATTTCGGTAACGATGATATCCGATCCGGTCAGCGCATCGGCGATGGTGGCATCGTACCAGTCGATTCCTTCGGGAAGCACGTGGACGGTGCCGAACAGGTAGATCGTGGTGTCTTCATCAGCCACCTTCCACATCGCGGGACCGTTACCGATAGTTGCGGGCACAACAGCTTCGGTCGTCGCGTGGTCATCAGCGAGCGCGGGGCTGCCCGCAAACAGCGCGAGAGGGGCAGCGGTGAGGGCGAGTAGAGAGGCAAGTTTCACAGGGTTTCCTTTCATCAAGGCATAAAATTTCAGCGATTTAGTCAGTCTGAGAAACGGGTAAGGAGTTGCCTTTGTGCCGATGACCCAAAAGGCAAGCGCGGTAGACGATCAGCTCTTATGAATGATTATTGCCAGCCAAAGACAATCCGGCAAGCCATTTGGCATTGTCCATCTCATGTCCCACCACTTGCTGCATCGCACCATTGACCCTTAGGGGGTGTTGGGCCATGGCGAGCCGCCATGAACGCCGTCCCTTCTTTTACGCCCGCCCAAGGCCTGCCGGCCCGCGATCCGGCTCGTTCGTTTCAGGACATGATCCTGAACCTCCATGATTTCTGGAGCGCGCAGGGCTGCGTGATCCTGCAACCCTATGACATGCGCATGGGGGCGGGGACGTTCCACACCGCGACTACGCTGCGCGCACTGGGGCCGGAACCGTGGAACGCCGCCTTTGTGCAGCCCTGCCGTCGCCCGACAGATGGGCGCTACGGCGAAAACCCCAACCGGTTGCAGCATTATTACCAGTATCAGGTGATCCTGAAGCCTTCGCCGCCAGACATTCAGGAGCTCTATCTCAAAAGCCTCAACGCCATCGGTATCGACCCGCTGGCGCACGATATCCGCTTTGTCGAGGATGACTGGGAATCGCCCACGCTCGGCGCATGGGGGCTGGGCTGGGAGGTCTGGTGCGACGGGATGGAGGTGACGCAGTTCACCTATTTCCAACAGATGGGCGGGTTCGATTGCAAGCCCGTAGCGGGCGAATTGACCTACGGGTTGGAGCGTCTCGCGATGTATATTCAGGGCGTCGACAACGTCTATGATCTGGCGTTCAACACCGCCGGGGTTTCTTACGGTGAGGTGTTCCTTGAGAACGAACGCCAGATGTCGAAATGGAACTTCGAGGTGGCGGATACAGACGCATTGTTCGACCTGTTTGCCAAAGCCGAGGCTGAATGCCGCAATGCCCTTTCCGCAGGCGTTCCGATTGCGGCCTATGAACAGGCGGTCGAAGCAAGCCATGTGTTCAACCTGTTGCAGGCGCGCGGCGTGATTTCGGTGCAGGAACGCGCCAGTTACATGGGACGGGTGCGCGATCTGGCACGGTCTTCGTGTGAGGCCTATGCGCAAAAGATGACGCCCGAATGGGAAGCGAAATATCCGGGGTGGGTGTTGTGAGCGATTTCCTGCTCGAACTGCGCTGTGAGGAAATCCCGGCCCGGATGCAGGCGGGTGCGCGCGCCGAACTCGAAAAGCTGTTCCGGCGTGAACTGGACGCGGCGGGCGTTACGGTGGGTGATCTCACCATCTGGTCAACCCCGCGCCGCCTTGCGCTGATCGCGCGCGGATTGCCGCTGGCGACCGAAGCGGTGAGCGAGGAAGCGAAAGGCCCGCCCGAAGGCGCGCCCGATGCCGCGATTGACGGGTTCTGCCGCAAGGCCGGAGTTGCACGCGATCAATTGGAACTGCGCGACGTCAAAGGCCGGATGACTTACTTCGCGGTGATCGAGCAACCGGGCCGGGCGATGGCAGACTTGCTGGCCGCGGCGATCCCCGCGATTATCCGCGACTTCAGCTGGCCCAAGTCGATGCGCTGGGGCGCAGCGTCGATTGCGACCGAGAGCCTGCGCTGGGTGCGGCCGCTTTCTGGCATTGTCGCATTGCTCGATGGCGAAGTGGTGCCGTGTGCGGTCGATGGCATCGCCAGTGGGCGTGAAACCGCGGGGCATCGTTTCCATCACGAAGGCCTGATCACCATCGGCAGCGCGGACGATTATGCCGAGAAACTGCGCGCCTGCCATGTCATCGTGGATCACGAAGAACGCGCCGCGATCATCCGCAACGGCGCGGCGCAGGCTGCGGCGGACGCGGGTCTGACACTGGTCGCCGATGAAGGGCTGGTGATCGAGAACGCCGGACTGACCGAATGGCCGGTGCCGCTGCTGGGGCGCTTTGACGAGGCGTTCCTGGATGTGCCGCCCGAAGTCATTCAGCTGACCGCGCGGGTGAACCAGAAGTATTTTGTCGCTACGCGAGCTCCCGCGCAGGCGGGAGCCTCAGGCAGTGGCGCACAATTGACTGAGGTCCCCGCCTGCGCGGAGACTCACATTTTGGCGAACGCCTTCATCTGCACCGCCAATATCGATGCGATTGACCCCGCTGTGGTGGTTGATGGCAATCGCAAGGTGCTGGCTGCAAGGCTCTCGGACGCTCGATTTTTCTGGGAGCAGGATCAGAAGAAAACGCTCGCGGAGCACGCGAAGGGGCTGTCGCGGATCACCTTTCACGAGAAGCTGGGCACGGTCGCCGACAAGGTTGATCGCGTGGCGAAGCTGGCGCGGTGGCTGGTTGAGGAGGGGATTGTTGGCCCCGCCGCGAATCCCCGCGAAGGCGGGGACCTCCCGCAGAATGGCACTCCATCGCCTGAGATCCCCGCCTTCGCGGGGACTCGCGAGGCATTGGCCGACATGGCCGATCAGGCCGCGCAGCTGTGCAAGGCCGATCTGGTCACCGAGATGGTCGGCGAATTCCCGGAATTGCAGGGCCTTATGGGCGGATATTACGCCGCCAAGGAAGGCCTGGCGCCAGAAGTCGCCGCAGCGATCCGCGATCACTACAAGCCGGTCGGGCAGGGCGATGACGTACCGACGGCTCCGGTGACGGTGGCGGTATCTTTGGCGGATAAGTTGGATACGCTCGGAGCGTTCTTTTTTATCAATGAAAAGCCTACTGGCTCGAAGGATCCGTTTGCTTTGAGGCGGGCGGTCAACGGAATTTTGCAACTGATATTCGAAAATAATCTGCGGGCTGACTTTAAGAAGGTTTTACAGCCAGTTTTCGATCTGCTTGCATGGCCGCGTTTCTTCGATTTGATGGAGAGCAAGCTTTTCAAGGATGTCTCTAGGAGCCAAGTTTGGTCGGAAATTTGGCGCGACTATCGTAGCTTCACATTGAAGTTCACTGACAGCAAGAACTTCGACGTTCGCTTCAAGGGCGAGCCATATTTAGTCTCATTTTCCGGTAACCCCGGTCAATCGTCTGAATTTGAGAGTTTTAGCGTTTTTTCGAGCTCTTTGCTTTCGTTTGCCATCGATCGCCTCAAAGTCCAGCAACGCGAAGCGGGCGTCCGGCACGACCTGATCGACGCGGTCTTCGCGCTTGGTGGGGAGGATGATCTCGTCCGCTTGCTCGACCGTGTCCATGCGCTGCAGGCCTTTGTCACGATTGAGGATGGGGCGAACCTGCTCGCGGGCTACAAGCGTGCGGCGAATATCCTCAAGAAGGAAGGTTGGGATACGCAACCCCGTCTCCCCGGACTTGATCCGGGGTCCCGCTCCACTTCTGACGCAGATGAAGAAGCGGGATCCCGGCTCGGGGGCCGGGACGACGGGGATATTGGTATCTCATACACCCCCGAACCTGCCGAACAGGCGCTGATCGATGCGCTTGCCGCTGCGGCCCCTCGCGCTGCCGAGGCGGTGGAGGCAGAGCGCTTCGCCGATGCGATGGCGGCGCTTGCGACCTTGCGTGCGCCCATCGACCGCTTCTTCGAAGAGGTGATTGTCAACGCCGACGAAGCGGACAAACGCGCCGCGCGGCTGGCGCTGCTCGCGCGGTTTCGCGATGCGGTGCACCGGGTCGCGGATTTCAGCCGGATCGAGGGATGATTTTCCCTATCGCTCCCAATTAACCAACTGCTCGGGAACTGCCATGACATTGAAGACGGTCTATGTTTTTGGGGGCAAAGCCGACCATTCCGACCCGCGCCAGAAGGATAAAACCATCACCGGAGGCAAGGGCGCAAACCTTGCCGAAATGGCCAGCATCGGCCTGCCGGTGCCGCCGGGCTTCACCATCACCACCGAAGAATGTGTGCGTTATCTGCAAGATGGCGCGGATTTCTCGGACAAATTGCGAGCCGCCGTCGCCGCTGCGTTAACCCATGTTGAGGGGAGCGTGGGCAAGAATTTCGGCGATGCGGGCGATCCGCTGCTGGTATCGGTGCGATCAGGCGCGCGGGTTTCGATGCCGGGGATGATGGACACCGTGCTCAATCTCGGCCTCAACGATGCGACCGTCAAAGGCCTGGCGGCATCATCGGGGGACGCCCGCTTCGCGTGGGATTCCTATCGCCGGTTTATCCAGATGTATTCCGACGTCGTGCTCGGCCTCGATCACGGATTGTTTGAAGAAGCGCTGGAGATCGTCAAGGAAGACAACGGCTTCTATAACGATACCGAGATGACCTCTGAAGACTGGCAGGCGCTGGTCAGCGAATTCAAAGGGATTGTCGAACAGGAACTGGGCCGCCCGTTCCCGCAGGACGTCCACGAACAGCTGTGGGGCGCCATCCGCGCGGTGTTCGATAGCTGGGATAGCGACCGCGCCAAGGTTTACCGCCGGTTGAATGACATTCCCGCCGATTGGGGCACCGCGGTCAATGTGCAGGCGATGGTGTTCGGCAATATGGGCGACACCAGCGCCACCGGGGTCGCCTTTACCCGCGATCCGGCGACGGGGGAGCGCGCCTATTACGGCGAATACCTGATCAACGCGCAGGGAGAGGACGTGGTCGCGGGCATCCGCACACCGCAATACCTCACCAAATCCGCACGCGAAGCCGCCGGGGCCAAGCCGCTGAGCATGGAAGAGGCGCTGCCCGATGCCTATGCCGAGTTGGCCCGCGTGTTCGATCTGCTCGAACTGCATTACAAGGATATGCAGGACATCGAGTTTACCGTGGAACGCGGCACCTTGTGGATGCTGCAAACCCGCTCGGGCAAGCGCACCGCCAAGGCCGCGCTCAAGATGGCGGTCGATATGGTGGCAGAAGGTCTGATCGACACGCGTGAGGCGGTGCGGCGGGTCGATCCGATGGCGCTCGACCAATTGCTCCACCCGACCCTCGATCCCAAGGCCGAACGCCATGTGCTGACCACCGGGCTTCCTGCATCGCCGGGCGCGGCGGCGGGCAAGATCGTGCTTGATGCCGATACGGCTGAACAATGGGCCGGGCGCGGGGAGAAGGTGATTCTCGTGCGCGTTGAAACCTCGCCCGAGGATATTCACGGGATGCACGCCGCACAGGGTATCCTCACCGCGCGAGGCGGAATGACGAGCCACGCGGCGGTGGTCGCGCGCGGAATGGGCCGCCCTTGCGTGTCCGGCGCAGGCGCGGTGTCGATTGACCGCGCGGCCCGCACGCTGCGGATCGGGCAGCACGAACTGGCGGAAGGTGATGCGATCACGCTCGATGGTGCAACCGGGCAGGTCATGCTCGGCATCGTGCCCACGGTTGAGCCGGAACTGGTGGGCGATTTCGGCACGCTGATGGTTTGGGCCGATGAATTGCGGCGGATGAAGGTGCGCACCAATGCCGAAACGCCAGAAGATTGCCGCATGGCGCGGCAATTCGGCGCGGAAGGCATCGGGCTGTGCCGAACGGAACATATGTTCTTTGAAGCGTCCCGGATCAGCCTGGTGCGCCAGATGATCCTTGCCGATGACGAGGCCGGCCGCCGCCGCGCGCTGGATCAACTACTGCCCGAACAGCGCGCTGATTTTACGTCGATCTTTGAGGTGATGGCTGGGCTGCCGTGCACCATCCGCTTGCTCGATCCGCCACTGCACGAATTCCTCCCCCACGCGGATGAGGATTTTGCCGAACTGGCCGATGCGACCGGGCTGGGGGTCGATCATCTCAAGCGCCGGGCGGGTGAGCTGCACGAATTCAACCCGATGCTGGGCCATCGCGGCTGCCGCCTTGGGATCACTTATCCTGAAATCTACGAAATGCAGGCGCGCGCGATTTTCGAAGCCGTGTGCGCGGTGAAGGCTTCAAGCGGTGAGGCGCCGTTGCCCGAAATCATGATCCCGCTGGTCGCGACCAAGCGCGAATTGGCGATCTTGCGCGCGTTGATCGACCGGGTGGCTGAAGCGGTGTTCGCCGAAGTCGGCACGCGAGTGGAATACCTCGTCGGCACGATGATCGAACTGCCGCGCGCAGCGTTGATGGCGGGCGAGATTGCCGAGGAGGGTGCGTTCTTCAGTTTCGGCACCAATGATTTGACGCAGACGACACTGGGTGTGTCGCGCGATGATGCGGCAAAGTTTCTCAGCACCTATGTCGACAAAGGCATTTTCCCGCGCGATCCCTTCGTCAGCCTTGATATCGAGGGCGTCGGCCAGTTGGTCGAACTGGCGGCGCAGCGGGGCAGGGCGACGCGGCCGGGTATCAAGCTGGGCATTTGCGGCGAACACGGCGGCGATCCGGCTAGCATTGCTTTTTGCGAAAAGGTCGGGCTCGATTATGTCAGCGCCTCACCATACCGGGTGCCGATTGCGCGATTGGCAGCGGCACAGGCCGCGCTGGCGAAGGGTTAGGTTCCGGCGAGGGAACGCCGCCCGGTCAGGGTGACGATCTCGAAGGTTTCTGTGGTTTTGCCATCGTCATCGGCCCGTTCAGCGAAAGCGGCGCGGGCGCGGGCCAAGGCGGCTTTGCCAAGCGGCGGGCCGGGGCGTGCCAGCGCATTGCCCAGCCCCTGATCGCGCAGGTCTGCAACCAGTCGGTCGAGATTGGAATAGCGCACGGTCAGCGTGTGGGTATCAACCACCGGGTCTTTCCAGCCTGCGCGCTGGAGCAATTGCGGCGCGGCGCGGGCATCGACCATCGGATGAATGCGCGCAGCCGGACGATCAGGCTCAGCAGCGAGCATCGCAGCACGCAGGGCGCGCAAGCTTTGGCCGCCGATAAAACTGGCGATCACCAACCCGCCGGGGGTTAACGCGTTGCGCAAGTGAATAAGGGCGCCGGGCAGGTCATTGACCGCATCAAACTGACCGATAACGGCGATAAAATCATAGCCGCTTTCGGGCAGCGGCTGCGCCGAATCGGCGGTAGCGCCGAAAGTCAGCGCGGCATCGCCGCACGTCAGATAATCCGCAAGCGTATGGCCGCCGGTGCCGATCACCAATGCGCTCTTGGGCTTGTGCCGGACGAAGCCTAGGCGTTCGATCATGTCATCGGCAATATCATCGATCAGAAAGCTGGCTGTATCACCCCGATGCAGGCGGCGCTTGGCAGAGCGAAGGACGCGTGCCACGCGGCGGCGTTCCGAAAAGATGGTGGGGACTTGGCTCAGGCTCATCATCAGCGCCCTGCCGCGCTTGCCAGTATAGCGCAAGCCATGCGACAGTTGCGTGGATGGCAGTGGTCGCTCAGCTAGCCCAAGGTATTCGTCCTGTGGTGGATATGATCTATCCGCCGCGCTGCCCTGCGTGCGGTGTCGCGCTTGCCGATCAGCACGGGCTGTGCGGTGAATGCTGGGCCTCGCTCGATATCCCGGCGGCTGGGGCGGAGGAGGTAGGCAGCACACCGATTTACGCGGCAACGCTATACAACGACACCTCGCGCAAGCTGGTGCTGGCTTACAAACATGGTGGGCGAATTGCGCTGTCCCGCTTGCTTGCCAGCATGATCGCAGCACGCCTGCCCGCAACCGCCATCCCGCCGTTGCTGGTGCCAGTCCCGCTGCATCGCTGGCGATTATGGCACCGCGGGTTCAATCAGGCAGCATTGCTGGCCAACGAACTGGCTTGCCTGGGAAAGGGTGAACCCTGTGTCGATGGGCTTATCCGCCGAAAGCGCACGCCGAGTTTGGGCGGTCTGGGCCGCGAAGCGCGCGATAGGGCCTTGGCAGGCGCGATCGTATTAAACGCAGCGAGGGCAGGCCTTATGGCGGGACGCGATGTGATCCTGATCGACGATGTCTTTACCAGCGGAGCGACCAGCCGCGCCTGTATCTCTGCGATCGTGCAAACCCGTCCAGCCAGCATTGCGGTGGCCTGCTTTGCGCGGGTTGATACTGACAAACGCCTGATCAATCGATAGCGCCTGCCATAAAAACATAACGCCCGAGGCTTTGTAAGCCTCGGGCGCCACGTGACGAAACGGTGTGGATCCACCCTTCCGGGTTTTATCGGCCACCCCCTAAGTTGGCCGACAGGATCCTGTCCCTTACGTTCAATCGGTCGCACTGGCACCCCGTTGCCAGTTTGCGGCCCGACCACCCCCAAACGTGACACCGGGCGGTGCCGCTATTCGGTTGAGAACCTCCGTTAAGAGATCTAACGCCTTTGTTTCATTGTGTCAGGCAATGCGGAAGGCGAAACCTTGATCTGGCGATTTTTTTACGTGCGCCTGTTGTGAACGTGCAACAATCATCGCTAGGAAGCGATGCGGCCCTTATGAACGGTATCGAACGCCTTTCTTCACGCAACATAAGTTCGCATGGAGCCTGATTTGACCGAGATCCATTTGACAACTGATGAACGTGAGACCGGCACCACTTTCGCGCCCAAATTCGACGCCATTGGATTGTTGACCGCAGTGGTGGTCGATCATGCAACGTCGATGGTGCTGGTTGTGGCGCATATGAACCGTGAGGCACTCGATGCGACGCTTGCCACCGGGCGCGTGCATTTCTGGTCACGATCACGCGGGCGTTTGTGGATGAAGGGTGAGACTTCGGGGAATGTTCTCGAAGTCGAAGAAGTGTTGGTGGACTGCGATCAAGATGCGTTGGTGATCCGCGCGCGGCCTGCGGGGCCGACCTGCCATACCGGACAGCAAAGCTGCTTTTATCGACGCGTGGAAACTGGCGCCGACGGGCCTGTTCTCGTTAAGGTCAAGACTTGACGCTCACGTAAAGGGAAGGTATGGAGCGGCCATGGCTACAGCACCTGCTCAGAACCCCGCCGCGATCTCGGAAACGGACACCGGTCATGAGCCGCGCCGTAACGGCGCCCATCTTGACCGGCCCGACAAGCACGCCCGCGAACAGTTCACGATATCGGATCTCACATCCGAATTCGGCTGCACCGCTCGCGCGCTGCGGTTTTATGAAGACGAGGGGCTGATCAACCCCGCCCGAGTCGGTCTTACCCGCGTCTATTCGAAACGAGACCGTGCGCGTCTGGCGTGGATCATGCGTGCCAAGAATGTTGGCTTTAGTCTGCACGAAATTCGCGAGATGATCGATCTTTATGATCTTGATGATGGCCGCGTTGAACAGCGCCGCGTCACGATCGAGAAATGCCGCACGCACATCGCCAAGCTTAAGGCGCAACGCGACGATATCGATTCTTCGATCAATGAACTCACCGATTTTGTCGCCGAGATTGAAAAGCTCGACCCGCGCTGATCCGATCAGACGGGCGAAACCTTCACTAACCACGATGTTCACCAAAGGGATTAAGTGATGCCGACCTATACCGCTCCAACCCGCGACACGCGTTTCGTCGTCAACGAAGTGCTCGATCTGGCGAGCTACGGCAATCTGCCCGGCTTTGAAAATGCCACCCCGGACATGATCGACACGGTGATAAACGAGGCTGGCAAATTCTGTGCTGAGGTGCTCGCGCCGATCAATCAGGCGGGCGATGAACATGGCTGCACCCGGCATGAAGATGGCAGCGTCACCACCCCTCCGGGCTTCAAGGAAGCCTATCAGGCCTATGTCGAAAGCGGTTGGGGCACGCTGGCACAGCCAGAGGAATTCGGCGGGCAAGGTCTGCCGCATACGCTCGGCTTTGTGCTGGAGGAATATTCCGGCACCGCCAATCAGGCCTTTGCGATGTATCCGGGCCTGACTGCCGGGGCGATTTCGGCAATTACTGCCAAGGGATCGGACGAACAGAAGGCGGCCTATCTGCCCAAGATGATTTCAGGCGAATGGTCGGGCACCATGAACCTGACGGAACCGCATTGCGGCACCGATCTGGGCATGATCCGCACCAAGGCGGTGCCCAATGGTGACGGCTCTTATGCGATTACCGGCACCAAGATTTTCATCTCGGCAGGCGAGCATGATCTCACCAGCAACATCATCCATCTGGTGCTGGCCAAGACCCCCGGCGCACCTGACAGCACCAAAGGTATTTCGCTGTTCATCGTGCCCAAGTTCATCCTCGACGAAAATGGTGAACCGGGCGCGCGTAACGGCGTGACCTGCGGCTCGATCGAAAAGAAGATGGGCATCCATGGCAACGCCACCTGCCTGCTCAACTACGACGGCGCGACCGGCTACATGGTGGGTGAGGAAAACAAGGGTCTGGCCGCGATGTTCATCATGATGAACGCCGCGCGGCTTGGCGTTGGCATTCAGGGCTATGCCCAGGCCGAAGTCGCCTATCAGAACGCGGTTAACTACGCGCTTGATCGCCGTCAGGGCCGTGCGCTGACCGGCCCGGCCGAGCCCGATGCCAAGGCCGATCCGATCTTTGTCCACCCTGACGTGCGCCGCATGTTGATGGACGCCAAGGTGTTTACCGAAAGCATGCGGGCGCTGTGTCTGTGGGGGGCGTTGCAGGTCGATCTGACCCACAAGGCCCAGACTGCAGAAGCGCGTGAAACCGCCGATCTGCTGATCGGCCTGATGACTCCGGTGATCAAGGGCTACGGCACCGACAAGGGCTATGACATCGCCACCAACATGCAGCAGGTTTACGGCGGGCACGGCTATGTGCGCGAATGGGGCATGGAACAGTTCGTGCGCGATAGCCGTATCGCGATGATCTACGAAGGCGCCAACGGCGTGCAGGCGATGGACCTGTGCGGCCGCAAGCTGGCAGCCGGCGGCGGCAAGGCGATCCAGCTGTTCTTCGCCATGATCGACGAGGAAATCGCTGCGGGCAAGCAGGTGGCAGAGTTGAAAGACATTGCCGAACGGCTTGAAAAGGCGCTGGGCGAACAGAAGGCGGCGACCATGTGGTTCATGCAGAACGCGATGGCCAACCCCAATCACCTTGGCGCAGGCGCGCATCACTATATGCACATCATGGGGATCGTGACTCTCGGCTTCTTCTGGTTGAAGATGGCCAAGGTGGCGCTGGCCAAGCTCGCCGATAAACCGTCAGACCATGCGTTTTACGAGGCCAAGCTGGTTTCGGCCAACTACTACGCCGAACGTTTCCTGCCCGATGCGGGCGCGTTGCGGCGCAAGCTGGAGGCGGGGAGCGAATACATGATGAAGCTTCCAGCAGATGCGTTTGCCACTGCGGCATAGGAACGCTTGCACACAACTGCGCCCTTGGGTTGCGCATGGGACATTGACATCAGGCGCATTCGGGCCGCCTTGTTTTTACAGGGCGGTCCGCTTTGTGTGTCGCGCGTGGGTTCGCGTTCAGTTGGCGGGACCCTATCTTGCTGTGGTGAGGAGCAGGCTTTGACTATTCGGCTATTGTTGCAGGCCTTGGCGGTGATGGCGCTGGCTTTTTCCGGGTCGGGGCCAGCAATCGCGGGGCAGGTTGAACCAACCAACGCAGAAACAAGTGGTCGTTATGTGTTTTCCGGCTGGGAAGGACCAGACTTACCGGTGTGGTACCAGCTGCCAGACCTGGTCGCGGCCGATACGCCAGTGGTGTTCGTGATGCACGGCGTGAACCGCGATGCCGATCGCTACCGCGATGAATGGGCGGCGCTGGCCCGTCAGCACGGATTTATCGCGGTGGCGCCCGAGTTTTCCCGTGCCGATTTCCCCGGTTCACGCGGGTATAATACCGGTTATTTTGCCAACACGGATGGCTCGCCGCGGCCACGCGCATTGTGGTCATTTTCCGCAATCGAACCGCTGTTCGACGAGGTGCGACAACGGTTCGGAACGCAGGTGCAGCGTTACACGATCTATGGCCATTCAGCGGGCGCGCAATTTGTCCATCGCTATGTCCTGTTCATGCCCGATGCGCGAATCGAACAGGCCATTGCAGCCAATTCCGGCTGGTACACCATGCCCGATTTTGGCACCGCGTTCCCCTATGGCCTTGCGGCTACTCCGATTGACGAGGCTTCCTTGAAGGCCGCGCTTGGAAAACCGCTTACCGTGCTGTTAGGCACCGCCGATACCGATACCGATGATACAGACCTGCGCAAGACGCCGCAGGCCAACCGTCAAGGCCCGCACCGCTATGCACGCGGGCAGACGTTCTTTGCGAAAGCGCAGAAAACGGCTGCTGCAATGGGGACGACGCTGGGCTGGAGTCTGGAAACCGTGCGCGACATCGGCCACAGCAATGCTGGTATGGCCAAGGCTGCGGCGCAGCGGATCGCTGCGCGGGCAAACAGGGATAAGCAACGATGATGAAGCGGTTGATGACGCAGGCGGCGTTTCTGGCGCTGACAATAGTGCTGCCGGCAGGGTCAGCCACCGCCGAGGTTGCACCGAACGCGCAATTGTCGGCACCATTGCACTCCTATCTGGATAGCCAGTATGATCAGGTGATTGCAGACCTGATCCGCATCACCGAAACCCCCGCTCCGCCGTTCAAGGAGCAGGCGCGCGCGGAATTGTTCGCCGCAATGCTGCGCGATGCCGGGCTGGCCGATGTGACCATTGATGCTGAAGGCAACGTGCTCGCGCTGCGGCCCGGAACCGCAGATGGCCCCGTGTTCGTTGTCTCTGCCCATCTCGACACGGTCTTTCCCGAAGGCACCCCGATCAAGGTGACGCGCGACGGCGATCGCTTGATGGCTCCGGGCATTGGTGACGACAGCCTTGGCCTTGCCTCGATCCTCGCATGGGTGCGCTTGCTGGAGGCAGAGGGTGTCGCGACCAGCCATCCCATCCTGTTCGTGGCCACCGTGGGCGAAGAAGGGCCGGGCGACCTTCGCGGCGTGCGCCATCTGTTTACTAAGGGCGAATATGCGGGCCGCATCGCCGGCTTCCTGTCGATCGACAATGCCGATGCCGGACGTGTGGTCAACGCTGCCGTGGGCTCGCGCCGCTACCGTCTGGCGTTCAAAGGGCCGGGCGGGCACAGCTATGGCGCGTTCGGTATCGTCAACCCGATGGCCGCGATGGCCGAAACCGTCAGCAGGCTTTACGCGATCGACGTGCCATCTGACCCCAAGACGACCTACGCGGCGAGCGTGGTCAGCGGCGGTACGTCAGTCAATACGATCCCCAATGAAATCCTGCTTGAAATCGACATGCGGTCGAGCGATCCGGCAGCACTGGCTAAGCTGGAACAGGCAATGCTGGCCGCAGCCGAAGCGGCAGTGGCGCGTGAGAATGCGGCGCGATCGGTCAATGCTGGCGTCGTTACCCTTACCCCGCAATTGATTGGTGATCGCCCTGCGGGATCGACCGCTGTCGATCACCCACTGGTGCGCGATGCCATCGCTGCCTCACAGGCGGCCGGGTTTACGTCCCGTCTCGATGCGTCGTCTACCGATGCCAATATTCCCATGAGCCTTGGCATCCCTGCGCTGACCATCGGTACCGGGGCTGGTGGCGGGCGGACGCATAGCGTTGACGAATATCTTGAAACCGGGCGCGAACGGTTTGTCACCGGGCTTTCTGTCGGGCTGGGCATTATTCTGGCGCAAACGCAGGCGCGCCCCGGCGACTGATCAGGCCACTTCGATTTTGGCGGCGACTTCTTCAATCGTGCCTGTCACCAGCAAGGGGCTGCCGCCCACCATCCCGACATTGGTCTGGCCGTTTTCGCCTGTGCGCAGCCACGCGATGTTTTGCGCCACGACAAGATAATTGCCGCCACGTGATTCCAGCAGAACGAATTTCATGTGAAGTCTCCCGAGCCGCTGGAGCGATTCCCGGCAGGTCGTCTGCCGGGATAGCGCGACTCGGTTAAGGATACTTATTCAACCGGCAGGAAATCGGGCACCGAGAGATACCGCTCTCCGGTATCATAATTGAAGCCCAGCACGCGGGCACCCGCAGGCAGCTCACCCAGCTTCTTCGCAATTGCCGCCAGCGTCGCGCCAGATGAAATCCCTACCAGCATCCCTTCTTCGCGAGCCGCACGGCGGGCCATTTCCTTTGCCTCTTCAGCGCCGACCTGAATCGCCCCATCAATTGCAGCGGTGTGGAGATTGCCCGGAATGAAGCCCGCGCCGATGCCCTGGATCGGGTGGGGGCCGGGCTGCCCGCCGTTGATGACCGGGGACAGTTCAGGCTCAACCCCGTAAGCCTTGAACCCGGCCCAGTGCTTTTTCAGCTCCTCGGCGCAGCCCGTCAGGTGTCCGCCGGTGCCAACGCCGGTGATCATCACATCAATCGGTGCATCGGCAAAATCAGCGAGGATTTCGTGCGCTGTGGTGCTGGCGTGGATGGCGGGGTTGGCGCTATTGTCGAACTGGCTTGGCATCCATGCGCCGTCGGTCTGATCGACCAGCTCCTGCGCCCGCTCAATCGCGCCTTTCATGCCCTTTTCGCGCGGGGTAAGGTCAAAGCTTGCTCCGTAAGCGAGCATCAATCGCCGCCGTTCGATCGACATCGATTCGGGCATTACCAGTACCAGCCTGTAACCCTTGACTGCGGCCACCATCGCAAGGCCGATACCGGTGTTGCCGCTGGTCGGTTCGACAATCGTGCCGCCGGGCCGCAGCGCGCCGCGTGCTTCGGCATCCTCAACCATCGCCAGCGCGATGCGATCCTTGATCGAACCGCCGGGGTTCGACCTTTCGGATTTTATCCACACTTCGTGATCGGGGAACAGCCGCGCCATGCGGATATGCGGGGTCGCGCCAATGGTCGCAAGGATGCTGTCAGCTTTCATGTCGTTACCTCTCTCTTGAGCGCAGCAGGTTCAAAACTGCGCGCGCGGCGCAGTTCAGGGAAATACCACGCCCATACCAATGTCACGAGTATCGCACCTGCGCCGCCGAATACAACCGCTCCGGTCGCACCCAAGATCGCAGCGGCGACGCCCGATTGCATCTCGCCCAATTCATTGGAGGCAGAAATCGCAAGGCCCGAAATCGCCGAAACCCGCCCGCGCCGGTCATCGGGCGTGAACAATTGCACCAGCGAAGACCGGATGAACACCGACACCATGTCGACCGCCCCCATCACCGCAAGGATTGCCAGCGACAGGATGAAGTTGCGGGAAAAGGCAAAAGCAATAGTGGCCGCGCCGAACGCAGCTACTGCCCACAGCATCTTGATGCCCACTTCGCGCTCCAATGGTCGGAACGACAGCCACAACGCAACACTCGCCGCGCCCAGTGCAGGGGCAGCGCGCATCAGGCCTAATCCTTCCGGCCCGACAAACAGGATGTCGCGCGCGAACACCGGCAACAGCGCGGTTGCGCCAGCCAGCAGCACTGCGAACAGATCGAGCGTGATGCAGCCCAGCAAAAACCGTTCGCGCCACACATAAACCAGTCCTTCGATGATCTGCCGCAGCGGCTTTAACGGCGGGCCTTCGTGCGTGGCGCGAACCGGGCGGACGGTGAGGATCAACACCATCGCCGCCATCAGCATTGCAGCAGACAGCGCGTGAGGCAGCCATTCGGCGCGCGCAAATATCAACCCGCCCACCGCAGGCCCGGCTACGCTGGCGGTCTGCCATGCGATTGATGAGAGTGCGATCGCGCGCGGAAGCATCTGGGAGGGGACAATATTCGGCGCAATCGCGCTCATTGAAGGGCCGACGAATACGCGCGCCGTGCCATGCGCCGCAGCAAGTGCGAACAGGATCGGGATGTTGAGCGCGTCCTGCCAGGTCATCACCGCCAACAGCACTGCAACGCAACCGTCGATCCCATTGGCAAAGGCCGCAACATGGCGGCGATCAAACCGATCAGCCGCCAGACCCGCGACCGGGGTCAGCAAGAACAACGGAATGAACTGCGCGAGGCCTAGTAGCCCAAGCTGGAACGACGCCTCAGCCACGCTCATCCCGTAGTCGGCGCGCGCGGTTTCATAGAGTTGATAACCGAGCAACACGACCATCGACATGGTCGCAAACACCGCGAAGAAGCGGGCGAGCCAATAGCGCCGGTAATCGCCGATCTGCAGCGGTGAGGTTGGTTCGGTCATATCTGCGCCATGGCAGGCGAATATGCGGCTGCCAAGCAGATGAAATCTGTCAGCGGCGAGACTGACCTATCAGGTGTGTCAGCGCGAACGGCGCAGGCGCGGGTTGGGCTGCAACTGATCGATGATCGCAACGAAATCATCGAGCCGGATTATCCGTTCGAACTGAAGCCCCGCGCGGTCATCACGCGTCCACATCACATAGGCTTCGATCCGGCCAACCACGGGGAGGCGAATGATGATGCGGTCGCCGCGCTGCAATTGCCTGACACCATCGACCATAAAGCCGTGCGCGGAAAGGTTACAGACGTGCAAATGCAGATCGCCGTGCACAAAATGCTCGACGATAGCCGGAAAATCGACCGGGTGGCGCGCTGCACGGCGCAGATCGGTAACACTGAGATTAGCTCCACCAGCCACGTCTTGCGATCCTTCCGTCCGCATTGGTCCAGAAGCGAAAGATGCCGCATAAAGGCTGATAATTGGTAAAGAACGTCCGCCAGTCAGTATCAGCAATGCACCAGAGCGTGCCGTTTCCTGCCCAGGCTGATCCTCAACGTCTCACCATCGCCTGGCTGGACGAGGAAGGCTGGATCGGTGATTATCTCGCCGTCCAGCTTGACCGCGCCCTCAGCCAGCTTGCGTTTAGCCTCGCCGTTTGAGGCGGTGAGGCCAAGTTCGGTCAGCAGCGCGGCGATGCGCATCCCGTCGATGCCCACGGCGAGGCTCGGCAGATCCTCTCCTGCGCCGCTTCCGGCAAAAGTCTCACGCGCGGTTGCTTCGGCGCGGGTTGCGGCATCGTCGCCGCGCACCAGCTTCGTCACCTCGTTCGCGAGCACCGCCTTGGCCGCGTTGATCTCCGCGCCTTCAAGCGATTCGAGCCGCGCGATTTCGTCCAGCGGCAAATCGGTGAACAGCCGCAGGAACCGCCCCACATCGCGATCATCGACGTTGCGCCAGTATTGCCAGAAATCGTAGGCCGGAAGCTGATCTTCGTTGAGCCACACCGCGCCCGCCGCCGTCTTGCCCATCTTCGCGCCGTCGGCGGTGGTCAGCAGCGGAGTGGTCAGGCCGAACAGTTCCGTCCCGTCCATTCGCCGGCCGAGTTCGATCCCGTTGACGATATTGCCCCACTGATCGCTGCCGCCCATCTGCAAGCGCGCGCCCATTTCACGCGACAAGTGGCGGAAATCATAGCCTTGCAGGATCATGTAATTGAATTCGAGGAAGGTCATCGGCTGTTCGCGTTCCAACCGCAGCCGCACCGAATCGAAGCTCAGCATCCGATTGATGGTGAAATGCGTGCCCACCTGCTGGAGCAGTTCGATATAGCCCAGCTGACCCAGCCAATCATGGTTGTTGACCATCACCGCGTCGGTCGGCCCGTCACCAAAGGTCAGCAACTTGTCGAACACCGTGAAGATCGAGGCGATATTGGCCTCAATCACCTCATCGGTCAGCATTTTGCGGCTTTCATCGCGCCCCGAAGGATCACCGATCCGCGTCGTGCCACCACCCATCAGCACAATCGGCTTGTGCCCGGCCTGTTGCAGACGGCGCAGCATCATGATCTGCACCAGGCTGCCAATGTGCAAAGACGGTGCCGTGGCGTCAAAACCGATATAGCCCGGCACGACCTGCTTTGCGGCCAGCGCGTCAAGCCCGGTCGCATCGGTCATCTGGTGAATATAGCCGCGTTCGTCCAGCAGGCGCAGCAGGTCGGATTCGTAATTGCTCATGGTCGCGGCGCTTAACAGGGGGGAGGGGCAACGGGAAGTGGCTTGCGAGGGTGGAACCGAAGCGGCAAAGCTGGGCAATGCACACGCTCATGCTCCATCGCACCTGCGACCTCGGCCCGATCCGCGCTGTCACAGCTTCGATAACCGCCACACCGCAGGGGTGCGAGGCGGAGTTCCGGCTCGATGGGCAAGTGCCCGCCATCGTGTTGCCGCGGCCCGCTGCGCCAGAACGCGCTGACAATCTGTGGCGGACCACCTGCTTCGAAATATTCTGGCAGCCGCTGGGCGGGACATATTACCGCGAATTCAACCTCTCACCATCGGGTCGCTGGGCCGCCTATGACTTCGATTCCTTCCGCGAAGGGATGCACGATGCGCCGGTTGATGCGATTGCGCTGGCGTGTTCGCATGATGACAGCGGACTTGTGCTGCGTGCACAGATCGCAGCCGATTTGCCGATCCCTGCGCAAGTTGCGCTCAACGCGGTCGTCGAACATGCTGATGGCGGCAAGCAATATTGGGCGCTCGCTTTCCCGCCCGGCCCGCCCGAATTCCACTCCGAGGCAAACCGAAAGTTGATCATCGCACCTTAAGGCGCAGTGGGCGCGTGACCAATGATACCGTTCATCGGTGCAAATGCCATTGCCTTTGCCGCTTTGCTGCTCCACCCCTTGACGCATGAAGACAGGTATTGACCGGCTGCTGGCCGATCCCGAACTGCTGACGGCGCTCAAGGGCCGCCGCGTCGCGTTGGTAGCCCACCCGGCGAGTGTGACGTCCGATCTTACGCATAGCCTCGATGCGCTGATCGCAGTGGGCGTGAACGTCAACAGCGCGTTTGGCCCGCAGCACGGGTTGAAAGGCGACAAACAGGATAACATGGTCGAAACTGCGGATGCGATGGATCCGCGTTACGGCATCCCGATATTCTCGCTTTATGGCGAAGTGCGCCGCCCGACCGGGCAGATGATGTCGAGCGCCGATGTGTTCCTGTTCGACCTGCAAGACCTCGGCTGCCGGATCTACACCTTCGTCACCACACTGCTGTATTTGCTGGAAGAAGCCGCCAAAGCGGGCAAGGAAGTCTGGGTGCTCGATCGCCCCAACCCGGCCGGACGCCCGGTCGAAGGCACGTTGCTGGTGCCTGGGCAGGAAAGCTTTGTCGGTGCCGCACCAATGCCGATGCGTCACGGATTGACGATGGGTGAAATGGGCCATTGGTTCATCGCCCATTTCGGGCTCGACGTCGCTTACAAGGTGGTGGCGATGGAGGGTTGGCGTCCCGATGCAGATGACGGATGGGGCTGGCCGACGTCACGCTTGTGGATCAACCCTTCGCCCAATGCCGCCAATGTTAACATGGCGCGCTGCTACGCTGGCACCGTGATGCTCGAAGGCACCACGCTGTCAGAAGGCCGCGGCACCACGCGGCCACTGGAGGTGCTGTTCGGCGCGCCCGATGTTGACGCCGGCGCGGTGCTGAGGGAAATGCGCCGCCTCGCGCCCGCGTGGCTGGCAGGCTGCAGCTTGCGCGAATGCTGGTTCGAACCGACCTTCCACAAGCACGCAGGTGTGCTCTGCAATGCATTGATGATTCATGCAGAAGTTGGCTTTTATGATCACTACGCATTCAAGCCCTGGCGCTTACAGGCGCTGGCGTTCAAGGCGATCCGGCGGCTTTATCCGGATTACCCGCTGTGGCGCGAATTCCCTTACGAATACGAACTGAACCGGCTTGCGATCGATGTGATCAATGGCGGGCCTTCGCTGCGTCAGTGGGTTGATGACGCCGCCGCAAAGCCAGATGATCTTGACGTCATGGCGTCCCATGACGAGGCGGCGTGGGTCGCCGAAGTGCGCGAACACCTGCTTTACGCATGAATAAATCTCGCGGCGCCGAAACGCCGTTAGCAAAACAGAATGGCGGCACGACTGCCATCAAGGGAAGGGATTGCAAATGGCGACCACACCGATGAACGTATCGGGTTCCAGATCGGTCAGGGTGACGCTGTGGATACTGTTGATCGTCTATATTTTCAACTTTATCGACCGCCAGATCGTCAATATCCTTGCCGAACCGATCGCCCGCGATCTGGGGCTTAGCGACACCCAGATCGGGTTGATGACCGGGTTGGCCTTTGCGCTGTTTTACACGGTGCTGGGCATCCCGATTGCGCGCTTTGCCGACCGGTCATCCACCAGTCGCCCGGCAGTCATCGCGGTTTCTCTGGCCATATGGTCGGGCATGACCGCGCTGTGCGGGCTGGCGCAGAACTTTTCGCAACTGCTGCTCGCGCGGATCGGGGTGGGCGTGGGGGAGGCGGGTTGCACACCGCCCGCGCATTCGTTGATCAGCGACATCGTGCCGCCGGAAAAGCGCAGTTCGGCGCTCGCCTTCTATTCGCTCGGCATCCCGATCGGCACGCTGATGGGGATGGTGATTGGCGGGATTCTCGCCGATTTCGTTGGTTGGCGAGAGGCATTCCTGATCGTCGGTTTGCCCGGCGTGGCGTTGGCGCTGGTGGTGTGGTTCGTGCTGAAAGACCCGCGCCGCAGTGATGCCCAGATGATCCTGCGTAACCAGAACCAGCCCGCCGCACTGCCGTTGATGGATGCGCTGAGGGTGGTGGTGAGTTCACGGGCGTTCGTGTTGCTGCTATTCGCGGGTTCGGCAGCGTCATTCCTGTCCTATGGCAAGACCACGTGGACCACGATCTTTTTCCAACGTACGCATGATCTGACACCGGGCGAGGTGGGGCTGTGGTTCGGCATCGTCGGCGGGGTAGGGGGCATCGTTGGCACCGTGCTCGGTGGCTATCTGGCTGATCGCTTCGGCGCAAAAAATCGCCGCCATGTGCTTAGCGCGCCCGCAATCGGCATGGCGTTGGCAGTGCCGCTGGCGTTGTTGGCCTATAATTCGCCAAGCTGGCCGATGGCGCTGGTGCTGCTGTTTTTGCCGACGATGTTCAATTCATTCTATTACGGGCCGACCTATTCGGCGGCGCAGGGGCTGGTGCCGATCCGCGCGCGCGCGATTGCGGCGGCGACGCTGTTGTTTTTCCAGAACCTGATCGGGCTGGGGTTGGGGCCGCTGTTCTTCGGAATGTTATCCGACCTGCTTCAGCCAGCCTATGGCACCGAAAGTGTGCGCTATGTGTTGTATGGCGCGGCGTTTCTGGGGCTGGTTCCGGCGTATTTCTTCTGGCGCTGCGGATTGCGGCTGAACGAGGAGCTGGATCAGAAGGATTAGTCGGGCGTGCGCACTGGCTGCACCACCGCCACCAGCACGAAGCTGATCAGCATCAACAGATACCAGCTGCCATATTTGGCGAGGCTGACCATGCGCCATTCGTTTTCCTGCCCCGGATAATTCCAGGCATTGGCGAAGGTGGCGATATTCTCGGCGAACCAGATGAACAGCGCAACGAGGCCGAAGCCGACCAGCAACGGCATCCAGCGATGCTCGCGCCAGTTACGAAAATGGACGCGGGTGCGCCAGAAGATCAACGCCGTGGCGGCAAACAGCCCCCAGCGGATGTCGATGGTGAAGTGGTGGGTGAAGAAATTGATGTAGACTGCTGCCGCCAGCGTCCACGTAATCCAAGCGGGCGGATAGTGACTGAAGCGGAAGTCGAAAATCCGCCACACCCGCGCGATGTAACTGCCGACAGCAGCATACATGAAGCCTGAAAACAGTGGCACGGCGCCGATGTGGAGCACGCTTGCCTCGGGATAAGTCCATGATCCGGCCTGCGTCTTGAACAGCTCCATTACCGTGCCGACGACGTGGAAGATCAGGATCACCCGCGCCTCGCGCCATGTCTCCAGCCGGAAGGCGAGCATCGCGGCTTGAATCGCGATGGCGGCGAGGGTTAGGAAGTCATAGCGGTGGAGAGGGGTGCTTTCGGGGTAGAAAAGGTGCGTCCCCAGCAGCAGCGCCAGCAGCAAGCCGCCAAACAGGCAGGCCCAGCCTTGCTTGAAGCCAAACAGCAGGAATTCATAGAGCCACAGCCGCCAGCCCGTGCCGGGGTCGAAGGCTTCGAGCTTGAGGCGGACCGCCTCGAAGCGGGTGTGGCCAGCTCTCGCCCCCTCTTCAGAGATCATTGGGTTGGCTTTGCCTCACACACCGCTGGTAGCGACCTCCCCGTCAGCACCCGTCGAGCAAGTGACTTGTCATAACCACCCTCATCAAGGTGGATGGC
Organism: Porphyrobacter sp. MBR-155; assembly: GCF_040547625.1. Classification (NCBI taxonomy): domain Bacteria; kingdom Pseudomonadati; phylum Pseudomonadota; class Alphaproteobacteria; order Sphingomonadales; family Erythrobacteraceae; genus Porphyrobacter; species Porphyrobacter sp. MBR-155. Next base: position 80,107 of record NZ_JBEPQB010000011.1, on the reverse strand, counting down.
AATGACGGAGGGGAAACGCCGCTCCGTATTGATAACCGCATCGGCGTCTTGCGGGGCATTGCCCTCGTAAATGGTGGCACCGCGTTGCGGATCTGACAGATGGTAGGTCACAAAATCCATCATTCTGTCGAACTTCCGCATCTGCTCATCTTGGTGCAACTCGATGCCGAAACCGATCCCGCAGACTAGGCCGGGGCCAGTGTAAAGAGTGGACTGGACGCCTTCCCTACGCTCAGAATCAGGCACCGGACCTGATGGCGCCATTCTGACATCGCGCTCAGGTCGTGGGCCTGTGCAAGATGCACAAGCCAATGCCGCACCAGCAAGGAAGGTGCGGGCGAACCTCAAGCCCCGTGCTTCCGCGACAGCTCCCGCATCGCGTCGTCCAACCCATCGAGCGTCAGAGGATACATCCGGTCATTGACCAGCTGCTTGATCATCTTGGTCGATTGCGAATAGCCCCATTGCTTTTCCGGCACCGGGTTGAGCCACACGGTCGCGGGGTAAGTGTTGACCACGCGCTGCAGCCACAATGCGCCTGCTTCCTCGTTCATGTGTTCGACACTGCCGCCGGGATGGCTGACTTCATAGGGGCTCATCGCCGCATCGCCCACGAACACGATCTTGTAATCGTGGCCGTATTTGTAGAGCACGTCCCAGGTCTTGGTGCGTTCCTGCCAGCGGCGCTTGTTGTCCTTCCACACGCCTTCATATAGGCAGTTGTGGAAGTAGAAGAATTCAAGGTTCTTGAATTCCGCCGTGGCAGCGCTGAACAGCTCTTCGACCAGCTTGATGAAGGGGTCCATCGACCCGCCGACGTCGAGGAACAGTAGCAGCTTCACCGCATTGCGGCGTTCGGCGCGCATGTGGATGTCGAGCCAGCCCTGCTTGGCCGTGCCCTTGATCGTCGCATCAATATCAAGCTGATCCTGCGCGCCTTCGCGAGCGAAACGGCGCAATCGCCGGAGCGCCATCTTGATGTTGCGGGTGCCGAGTTCCTTGGTGTTGTCGAGGTTCTTGAACTCGCGTTTTTCCCAGACCTTGATCGCGCGCTTGTGCTTGCTCTCCCCGCCAATCCGCACGCCTTCGGGGTTGTATCCCGAATTGCCGAACGGCGAAGTGCCGCCAGTGCCGACCCATTTGTTGCCGCCCTGATGGCGCTTTTCCTGTTCTTCGAGCCGCTTTTTCAGCGTCTCCATGATCTCGTCCCAGTCGCCGAGCGATTTGATCGCTTCCATTTCCTCGGGCGTCAGGAACTTTTCGGCGACCGCTTTCAGCCAGTCTTCAGGGATATCGACCGGGTTCTGGCCGTAATCGGACATGATCCCCTTGAACACCTTGTGGAACACCTGATCGAACCGGTCGAGCAGGCCTTCATCCTTCACGAAGGTGGCGCGGGAGAGATAATAGAACGCCTCGGGCGTTTGATCGATCACGTCCTTGTCGAGCGCCTCCAGCAAGGTGAGGTGCTCTTTGAAACTGGCACCAATGCCGGCGGCCCGAAGCTCGTCGATGAAATTGAAAAACATGGGTGCGTGCTTAACCCGCGTCAGCGAACCTGACCAGTCCCCATTCTTGTGCAGCCTGCGCGCGGCGATTTAACACTTCGCTTACCATCATCGGTTACGTCTGCGCACACACAACAGGGGCCGCGCAGCCATGCAACAATTCGCCATCGACACCGCCAATGCTCACGCACTCGGCATGATCCCCGAAAGTTGCGGGGCGGTAACTGTCGGTTGCACCGATGTGGCGGGCGTGGTCGAGGCGGTGATCGCTTCGTCCAAGGCGCTACGCAGCGAACACGAGGCGCTGCGCGAAACCGTTCTCGCGCTGGAGGCTGACCAGTCGAAGGTCGCCGAAGCGAGCGATGAGGCCCGCCTATTGTCAGAACGCGCGATTGAACGCCTGTCGGAAGGCACCGCGCTGATCCAGTCGTCGCTCGGCCAGATCGCCGGGCTGATCGAGTTGGTCGACACGCTCGGCCAGCACGTCACCAGCTTTTCCGCCGCAATGGAGCAGGTGCGCCGCAGCGCGCAGGATATCGACAATATCGCCGAAACGACCAACATTCTTGCATTGAACGCCACTATCGAAGCGATGCGCGCAGGCGATGCGGGGCGCACCTTTGCGGTGGTGGCGGCCGAGGTCAAAAGCCTCGCCAATGATACCCGCAAGGCGACCGAGGAAATCGCCCAGACGATTGATGCGTTGGGCGGCGAGGCCGAAGTGGTGATCACCCGGATCGAGGCAGGGGCCAAGGCCAGCGGCGAAGCCCGCGCCTCGGTCGCACGGATCGAAAGCAGTCTCTCCAATGTGAGCGCTCTGGTGGAAGAGGTCGACAAGCAGAACGATGTCATCGCCCGGTCAACCGGCACGATCAGCAGCCATGTCGACAAGGTGCAGCGCGTGCTCACCAGCTATGACGCCGCCTCGCGCAGCAACGAAGAACGGCTGCACGGCGCGCACCGCAAGATGGAAGAGCTGGAAATCACCGCCAGCGAAATGTTTGATCGGATCGTTCAGGCAGGCCTCAGCCCTGAAGACAGTGCGATGGTTAGCCAGGCGCAGGAATTTGCCACCGCCGTCGCCGCCCATACCGAAGCGGCGCTGGCATCGGGCGCGCTCGACATGGGGTCACTGTTCGATACGGACTATGTGCCGGTGCCGAACACCAATCCGCAATTGTTCCGCACCCGGCTGACCGATTGGGCGCACGCGGAATGGCGCCCGTTCCTCGACCGCACCAAGGCGGGCGACGCGCGCATTTTGGCGGCGGCCTGCACCGATCTGAACGGATACCTGCCGACCCACCTCACCGAACGTTCACGCAAGCCAACCGGTGATCTGGCGCACGACACCAAATATTGCCGTAACGGGCGTTTGATGTTCGATACGATCGACCGCAAGGCCAAGGCCAGCACTGCGCCCTATATGATGGCGGTGTATCGTCAGGAAGGCGACGGCAACAATTACGTGGTGGTGCGCAACGTCTATGTCCCGCTGGTAATAGGTGGGCGGCGATGGGGTGATGTCGAACTGGCTTACAGTTTCGATTGATGGCTACAAAAAGCCGATGTTTCACGTGAAACATCGGCCTTAAGTCCTTCAAAAAGAGCCTAGCGGGGGTCTAGAGCGACCTAGGCGGGGCCTAAATCCCCCTAAGAAGTCACCCTTAGCTGGGATTGCGCCGCGCCATGAACGCGAGCCGTTCAAACAGCATGATGTCCTGTTCGTTCTTGAGCAGCGCACCATGCAGCGGCGGAATGGCGCTGTTGGGGTTGGCGTTCTGCAACACTTCCAGCGGCATATCCTCGTTCAGCAGCAGCTTGAGCCAGTCGAGCAATTCGCTGGTCGAAGGCTTCTTCTTCAGGCCCGGCACGTCGCGCAGATCGTAGAAGATATCCATCGCCTTTTTGACCAAGGATTTCTGAATATCAGGATAGTGGACGTTGATGATGTCCTGCATCGTGTCGCGGTCGGGGAACTTGATATAGTGGAAAAAACAGCGGCGCAGGAACGCGTCGGGCAGTTCCTTTTCATTGTTCGAAGTAATGACCACGATCGGGCGTTCTTTCGCCTCGATCCGCTCCTGCGTTTCGTAAACGTCGAAGCTCATCCGGTCCAGTTCCTGCAACAGGTCGTTCGGAAATTCGATATCGGCCTTGTCGATTTCATCGATCAGCAGCACCGGCAGTTGCGGGGCGGTGAAGGCTTCCCACAGCTTGCCCTTCTTGATGTAGTTGCGGATATCGTGGACGCGTTCTTCGCCCAATTGGCCATCACGCAGGCGGGCCACCGCATCATATTCATACAGGCCCTGCTGCGCTTTGGTGCTGGATTTGATGTTCCATTCGATCAGCGGGGCATTCAGCGCCTTGGAAATTTCATACGCCAGCACGGTTTTGCCAGTGCCGGGTTCACCCTTGATCAACAACGGGCGGCGCAGCATCACCGCGGCATTCACCGCAACCTTGAGGTCTTCGGTGGCGATATAGGATTTCGTGCCTTCAAAACGTTGCGGGCTATTGGGCTGCTGGCTCATGGATTTTCCTTTGCACTTTCCGTTCGCGTTAAGTGGCTGCGCCACCTTGTGCAAGGGTGACGCAGCGGAACCCGAACAATTGACGGGGCGCGTGCCACGGCTCGCTGAAACTTTTGTGCCTGCACAGCGAATAACCCGTTAGACTGCCGCGCAAGGAGACTGCCGATGCCGACCGAGAACCTCAAGATCACGACCGCGAAAGGGCACACGCTTGCCGCTGCGCTTGAATTGCCCACTGGGCTGGTGCGCGGGGCGGCGTTGTTTGCGCATTGTTTTACTTGCACCAAGCAATCCAAGGCGGCGACTGCCGTCACCCGCGCGTTGGCGCGTGAAGGGATCGCCGCGCTGCGCGTCGACTTTACCGGTTTGGGGGCCAGCGAAGGTGATTTCGGCAGCGCCGGCTTTGCCAGTGATGTCGAAGATCTGGTTGCCTCGGTCGATTATATGATCGCTCAGTTCGATTGCCCGATCCTGCTGGTTGGCCATAGCCTCGGCGGGGCAGCGGTGCTGGCTGCGGCGAGCATCCTTGGCCGCGAAAAGGTTGCTGCGGTGGCAACCATCGGCGCGCCTAGCGACGTTCCCCATGTGCTTCACAACATAAAGGGCGATCTGGCAGAGATCGAGCGCGTGGGTGAGGGCAAGGTCACCATTGGCGGTCGGTCGTTCGTGCTGAGCGCGGAGTTTCTCACCAAGACCCGCGACGTTGAACTGCTCGACCAGATGACCAAGCTGCGCGTCCCGCTGATGATCATGCATTCGCCAACCGATACGATTGTCGGGGTGGAGCACGCGGGCAAATTGTTTGACGCGGCCAAACATCCCAAAAGCTTTGTCAGTCTGGCCGGCGCCGATCATCTGCTGACCAATGATGATGATGCAAATTTCGCTGCGCAAATGATCGCCGCCTGGGCGGTGCGTTATCTGGCGAACAAGGATATGTCACCAAAGCCGGAATCGGGCGTGGTGGTGCAGACCGGAAACGGTAAATTCGGCACCGAAGTTTTCACCTCACGTCACCGCTTTGTCGCGGATGAACCGGCGAGTGCGGGTGGGAATGATACTGGCCCAACCCCGTATGACCTGCTGTTGGCGGCGCTGGGCACCTGCACCGCGATGACGATGAAGATGTATGCCGATCGCAAGCAATGGCCGTTTGAAGGTGCGCGCATTGCGCTGACCCATGATCGCGATCACGCTAAGGATTGCGACCACTGTTCGGATAATGAGGTTTCAGCCAACGTGCAATCGCTCAATCGCAAGATCGAGCTTTTGGGTGATGAACTGACCGCAGAACAGCGCGCGAAAATCATCGAAATCGCGGACAAGTGCCCTGTCCACCGCACGCTGGAGGGGCATCTGCACATTCACACCGAAGCGGTCGAGCATATGTGATCGCAATGCGCGGTGCGATCACAGCCTGCTGGCGGCACCAAGGCAAACAAACGCAAGTTGCGCCGCCAGCATCGCGATTGTGGCGACCTTCCAGCCCGTGCCGGCAGCTTTCATCCCGCGATCCCACGTCCACATTCCGAGCATCCCGGTAATCAGCGCCGCAAGGCCGATCACGATCCAGCCCGATTGATTTTGCAGCACCACAAACAGCGCGAACAGCGTCGTCATCTGGATGAGAAACGCCGCCGCAAACCAGACAATCGGGATCGGGCGATAGGATGCATCGGGGATGATCGAATCCGGCAGCGCGCTGTCGGGGCGAGACACCCGGCGGTCGCCAGCCATGATGTCTTCCTCACGCGGGTCGGGATATTTGCGATCAGGCATCGATCGACGCGCGGTCAATCTCGCCTGCGCGGTTCTGGATGAAGTTGAAGCGGTGTTCGGGGTTGCGGCCCATCAGTTCATCGACCAACCGCGCCACGCCTGCGCGCTGTTCAAACTCCTGCGGCAGCGTGATGCGGATCAACCCGCGCGTTTCGGGGGCCATCGTGGTTTCGCGCAATTGCTGCGGGTTCATCTCGCCAAGGCCTTTGAAGCGCCCCACTTCAACCTTTTTGCCCTTGAACACGGTCGCCTCCAATTCGGCGCGGTGTGCATCGTCGCGGGCGTAGCGGCTCTCTTTGCCCGCGGTCAGCCGGTAAAGCGGCGGCTGGGCGAGATACAGATGCCCCTTGCGGACGATATCGGGCATTTCCTGAAAGAAGAACGTCATCAGCAACGTGGCGATATGCGCGCCGTCAACGTCGGCATCGGTCATGATGATGATGCGGTCGTAGCGCAGCTGATCGGCGTCGCAATCCTTGCGGGTGCCGCAGCCGAGCGCGAGCGCAAGGTCGGCGATTTCGGAATTGGCGCGGATCTTGTCAGCGGTGGCCGATGCGACGTTGAGGATTTTGCCCCGGATCGGCAGGATCGCCTGAGACTTGCGGTCGCGCGCCTGTTTGGCGCTGCCGCCCGCAGAATCGCCTTCGACGATGAACAGTTCCGTTTCACGCCCGCCTTCACCGCTGCAATCGGTCAGCTTGCCCGGCAGGCGCAGTTTCTTGGCATTGGTCGCAGTCTTGCGCTTGATTTCGCGTTCCTGCTTGCGCTTGAGCCGTTCATCCATCCGCTCCATCACCTCACCCAGCAACGCCTTGCCGCGCTCCATATTATCGGTGAGGAAGTGGTCGAAATGATCGCGCACCGCGTTTTCGACAAGGCGCGCTGCTTCGGGTGACGTCAGGCGGTCTTTGGTCTGTGACTGGAATTGCGGGTCGCGAATGAAGACGCTGAGCATCACCTCGGCGCCGGTCATGACATCATCGGCGGTAATATCTTTCGCCTTCTTGGCGCCGACCAATTCGCCAAACGCGCGCAGTCCCCGCGTCAGCGCCGTGCGCAGGCCCTGTTCATGGGTGCCGCCATCGGGGGTGGGCACGGTGTTGCAATACCAGCTGGTCGACCCATCGGAATAAAGCGGCCAGGCAATCGCCCATTCGACCCGGCCTTGCGCCTCGCCGCCGATTTCCGCGAAATCCTGCTTGCCGGTAAAGGGCTGCGCGGTGACACATTCGCGCCCGCCCACCTGTTCGGCCAAGTGATCGGCCAACCCGCCGGGAAACTTGAAGGTTGCCTCTGCCGGGACATCGTCGCTGGCGAGGCTGGCGGCGCATTTCCAGCGGATTTCAACGCCCGCGAACAGGTAGGCTTTCGACCGCGCCAGCTTGAACAATCGCTTGGCGTTGAACTTGCGTTCACCGAAGATTTCCGGGTCAGGGACGAACGTCACCGTGGTGCCGCGCCGGTTGGGGGTCGGGCCAAGATTTTGCAAAGCGCCTTGTGTGATCCCGCGCGAAAACTCTTGCGCATAAAGCTGCTTGTCGCGCGCTACTTCGACCCGGGCATGCACCGAAAGCGCATTGACCACGCTGACCCCGACACCGTGCAGGCCGCCGCTGGTGGCATAGGCCTTGCCTGAAAACTTGCCGCCCGAATGGAGCGTGGACATGATCACTTCCAGCGTCGATTTGCCCGGAAACTTGGGGTGTTCATCAACCGGAATGCCGCGCCCATTATCCGCGACGCTCAGGCGATTGCCTTCATCAAGCCGCATCTCGATCCGCGTGGCATGGCCTGCCACAGCCTCGTCCATCGCGTTGTCGAGCACTTCGGCGGCAAGGTGGTGGAACGCGCGTTCATCGGTTCCGCCGATATACATGCCGGGGCGGCGGCGAACCGGCTCAAGCCCTTCGAGAACCTCGATGGCAGAGGCATTGTAATCGCCGCTGGAGGTGGGGGTATTGGCGAACAGATCGTCTGGGGTGGTATCGGACATAGCCGCAGCTATAGGCCTGCGCTCGGGCCCCTCACAAGCGGCGCTTGCCGGTTTTACTCAGCGCGTAAAGCCGGTTGGCGCAGCATCGACCGCGACAACCTCACCGCCGCGCACTTCGCGCACTTCGAGCGCGCGTTCAATCACGCCGTTGCGGCCAAAGCGGAACGCGCCGTCAACGCCCAGAAAGCCGCCGCGGTCATACAATTCGCTCTTGGGAAAGGGCGTGCCAACCTTCCAGTCACGCGCGATCCGCAAGGTCAGCAGCACAGCATCGTAACCTAGCGTCGCCACCCGGAAGGGCTGCGCCCCAAAGCGCGCTTCGTAACTGTCGGCGAAGCGTTTGAAGCGCTGGTCGGACACGGCGGCGAACAGCGCGCCCTCCATCGATCCGGCGCGGGCCAGCGTCGCCTCTCCGCTCCAGAGTTCGGTGCCGAGAATGCGCGCCCGCGCAGATCCTTCGCGCTGCAATTCATCGGTAGCCTGAATGGCAAGCCGTGCGCTGTCGGCAATCACGACAGTGTCATACCCGCCCGCTGCGCGCAGGCGCTGGGCTGCGCTGACAATCGAGGTATTGCCGCGCGCATAGCTCTCCCGCCCCGCCAGCGCGCCGCCGAAATCGCGTAACGCATTGTCGAGCGCCGATGCTGCGCGGGTGCCGTAATCGCCTTCGGGCAGCAGCGCGGCAAAGCGGTTTGAACCGCGCGCGCGGGCATATTGCACGCTGCGGCGAACCGATTGTTCGGGCACATGGCCGATCACGAACACGTCCGGCCCGGCAACGCTGGTGTCGTTGGAAAAGGAAATGACCGGCACCCCTGCCGGGCGCGCGACGGCCTGCACGGCAGGCACCCCATCGGCCATCAACGGACCAAGGATCAGCTTGTTACCATCAGCAATCGCCTTGCGCGCCGCAGCCGACACTCCCGCGGAGGTATCATAGGTGGTGATCCGCAGATTATCCGCGCTGGTATCGAGCAGCGCCATCGTCGTCGCATTGGCGATCGCCTGCCCGACGGCTGCGGTATCGCCGTCCATCGGCACCAGCAACGCGATGCGGTGGCGGCCCGAATCTGTGGGGAGCGCGGTCGCCGAAGGTTCGGGTGTCGGCGCGGGCGGCGGCGCGGTGGCAACGTCGGACTTCGGGATCACCTGACACCCGGCGGCCAGCATCAGGCCGCCCACCAGCGCAAGATTGCGCCCGGTAAGCAGCCGTGCGCTGCGCATCAGCCTGCGATCTCGTGCGGGTGCCCAAAATGGCAGATTTATGCGCTTCATCCTTGCCGACCTCTCGCTGCTGCTCCATTGATCCGGCCATAATGACCGCAGAGCTTCCATCCATCCCAACAGGGACGCCAGATCCCGGTCTCTACATCGTTGCGACCCCGATTGGCAATCTAGGCGACATGACGTTGCGTGCGCTCGACATCCTGCGCGGCGCAGCGATGATCGCGTGCGAGGATACGCGCGTGACGGGCAAGCTGCTCAAACATTTCGGTATCTCGGCGCGGTTGCAACGGTTGGACGATCACGCCCCGCCCGAAGTGCGCGCGCGGTTGATCGAACTGGCACGCAATGAAGCGGTGGCGCTGGTGAGCGATGCCGGGACGCCGCTGATTTCCGATCCGGGTTATCGACTGGTGAAAGAGGCACGCGCGGCAGGCGTTCCCGTCATCAGCATTCCGGGGGCCTGTGCGGCGGTATCAGCCCTGTCGATTGCCGGCCTGCCGAGCGACCGGTTCCTGTTTGCCGGATTTCTCCCCGTCAAGGACAAGGCGCGGCGTGAAACACTCGAAGCGCTGGCCGGTATCGCCGCCACGCTGGTATTCTACGAAACCGCCCCCCGGATCGAGCGTTCGCTGCGCGCAATTGCCGAATTGTGGCCGCAGCGCGAAGTGGCGGTTGCGCGCGAACTGACCAAGCTGCACGAGGAATGCCGCAACGGCAGCGCCGCCAGCCTCGCCGATCATTACGCAGCGCATCCGCCCAAGGGTGAGATTGTGCTGCTGATCGGCCCGCCAGCCGAGGCCGAAACGCCGGTGGCCGATCCCGACAAGCTGCTGCGCGCAGCATTGGCCGATGCGGGGCCGGGCAAGGCGGCGGGAATCGTCGCCAAGGCCACCGGGCTCGACCGCGCAGCACTCTATGCCCGCGCGCTGGAGTTGAAGGGGGAATGACCCGCGAACGCTCCACCGATGTGCGCCGCGAAGCCGATCAGCGCGGGCGCGAGGGTGAGGCTGAGGCGGCGATGTGGCTCGCCCAGCAAGGTTGGCGCATTGTCGCCGAGCGGGTCAAGACCAAGGCGGGCGAGATTGATCTGATCGCCCGCAAGCCCGGGCTTGTCGCCTTCGTCGAAGTCAAATGGCGCGCACGCAGCGCTGCACTGGCTGACGCGATTGACGAACGGCGGCTGGCGCGGGTGGCCAAAGCGGCGGAAATCGTCGCGCACGAATACGCGGCCGACGGCGAAGATATCCGCATCGACGTGATCCTGCTTGCACCGGGCCGCCAGCCCACCCACATCGAAAACGCGTGGATGCCGTTCTGCTAAACCACATCGGAGTTGATTGAATGACATTGCGCATTGCCGTCCAGATGGACCCCATCGACCGGATCAACATTGCGGGCGATAGCTCGTTCGCGCTGATGCTGGCTGCGCAGGCGCGGGGCTACGCCATTTACGAATACCATGTTGAAAGCCTGACGCTGGACGAGGATGACCGGCTGTTCGCGCACGCGTTCCCGGTAACAGTGCAGCGGGTGGAGGGCTATCACTTCACGCGCGGAAAGCAGGTCAGGCTCGATCTCGGCAAGGATGTCGACGTGGTGCTGATGCGGCAGGATCCGCCGTTTCACATGGGCTATATCACCGCCACTCATATGCTCGAACGCATAGCGCGCGAAACGCTGGTCGTGAATGATCCGGCCAATGTCCGCAATTCGCCCGAAAAGGTGATGGTGCTCAATTACCGGCGCTTCATGCCGCCGACGCTGGTGACACGCTCGGTCGATGAAGTGCGGCGCTTCATGGCCAAGCACGGTGCGATTGTGGTCAAGCCGATCCACGGCAACGGCGGCAAGGCGATTTTCCGCATCGGAGAGAACGGCGAAAACCTCTCCGCTTTGTTCGAAGTGTTCAACCAGACCTGGCCCGAACCGCATATGGTGCAGCCCTTCCTGCCCGAAGTGGCGCAGGGCGATAAACGCATCGTGTTGATTGATGGCGTGGTGGCAGGCGCGATCAACCGGCTACCGGGGGAGGGCGAGTTTCGTTCTAATCTCGCCATGGGCGGCAGCGCACAACCAACCGAATTATCGGCGCGCGAACAGGAAATCTGCGATGCGCTTGGCCCCGATCTCAAACGGCTTGGCCTCACCTTTGTCGGGATTGACGTGATCGGCGGAAAATGGCTGACCGAAATCAACGTCACATCGCCCACCGGGATCGTGGCGATAGACAAATTCAACCAGACCGATACGGCGGGCATGATCTGGGACGCGATCGAGCGGCGATTGGCCGAACGCGGCATCGCAGCCCCCGGCAAATAGTAGAGGCATAATGACCGAACTCCTGCTCGGGCTGCTCGACAAGGGCGGCTATCTCGGCATTTTTGTGCTGATGATCCTTGAAAACGTGTTCCCGCCGATCCCGTCGGAGGTGATCCTTGGCGCTGCCGGGGTGCTGGTGGAACAGGGTAAGATGAACGGGATCACGCTGTGGATCATCGCCACGGCGGGCACACTGGCGGGTAATCTGTTCTGGTATTGGCTCGGCTCGCGCTGGAGCGAGGATCAGCTTAAGCGCGTGATTGATCGCTGGGGCCGCTGGCTGACATTCGAATGGGATGAATTCACCAAGGCGCGCGACATTTTCCGCAAATATGGCGACTGGATCGTGTTCCTGCTGCGGTTCTCACCGCTGCTGCGCACCATCGTGTCGCTGCCTGCCGGGCTGGCGAAGATGAAGCTGTGGCGGTTCGCGCTGTTCACCTTCCTCGGCTCGCTGATCTGGAACGGGTTGCTGATCCTTGGCGGGCGGGCGCTGGCGGGTGTGATTGACCGCTACGAGTCGACTGCGGGCTATGTCATCGTCGCCATCGTGGTGCTGGGCGTGGCCTATTACATCTACCGCGTGGTGACGTGGAAGCCGGTCAAGGCGTTCGAGCCTGAGGAATAGGCGCTATACCTTGCCGCCCCGTGGGTGGGCATTGCGGTAATTTTCCAGCAGGCTGGCAGCATCGACGCGGGTATAAATCTGGGTCGAACCCAGCGACGCATGGCCGAGCAATTCCTGAAGCGATCGCAAGTCCGCCCCGGCGCTGAGCAGGTGCGTGGCAAACGAATGCCGCAGCGCGTGGGGCGTGGCGGTATCGGGCAGGCCCAATGCGCGCCGCGCCTGCGCCATCGCGCGCTGCACCATGCCGGGCGACAACGCCCCGCCCTTGGCCCCGCGAAACAGCGGCTGATTGGCGGACAGCGGCCACGGGCACAGGCGGACATATTCAGCCACGCCCGCGCGGGTGATCGGCAGCACCGGCACCATGCGCTGTTTTCCGCCCTTGCCGGTGACTTGCAGCACGTCGCCCAGCGGCACGTCGCGCCCTGTCAGCGACAGCGCCTCGGCAATGCGCAGGCCCGATCCATACATCAGCAACAACACCGCCCGGTCGCGCGCGCCGATCCAGTCGGTGGCCGCGGTGCCATCGACCATCGCGGCAAGGTTTACCGCCTCATCAGGCGTTACCGGGCGCGGCAGACCTTTCTTCAGGCGCGGGCCGCGCAGGCGGGGCGGGGCGGGGTCGGGATCGCCGCTTTGCTGGCGGGCAAAGGCGATGAAGGCTTTGAGCGCGGAAAGTTCGCGCGCGGCGCTGGCATTGCCCAATCCTTGGGCACGGCGCGCGGCGAGGAAGGTGCGCAGATGGTGTGCCTCGGTGCGGGCAACCGCCTCCCAACTTTCCAGCGCGTTGGCGGCCACCAGCCTTTGTGCCGCCGCGACATAGGCGCGCACGGTATGCGGTGAGCGGCGGCGGTTGTCCGTCAGATGCGCGCGCCATTGCTCGGCCAAGGATGCGCCGCTCATGCCGCCACCAGCGTATCGGCCACCACCTCGGCCAGCAGCGCATCGAGCAGCGCGCGGCCCGGCAGGGCGACCCCGATGCGCGTGCCATCCTGCCACATCAGGCCAAGCGTGATCAGGCGGGTGAGCGCGGCGTCCTCGATCAACCCGGCACGGGGCAGGCCGAACCGCGCTGTCAACGCCGCAAGGTCAACCCCCTCGGTCAGCCGCAGCCCCATCAGCAACGCCTCGGTCGCTTGCTCGGGCACAGACAGGTTTCGCGCCTCGACAATCCCGTCGCCCTGCCGCGCGACAGCGGAAAGGAAGTTCTCGGGCTTCTTGTGCCGCACCGTCGCCATGCCCCCGCGCCGTCCATGCGCGCCGGGGCCGATCCCGACATAATCCTGATACCGCCAATAGACGAGATTGTGGCGGCTTTCCTCACCCATGCGGGCGTGGTTGCTCGTTTCATAGGCAGGCAGGCCCGCCGCTTGCGTCAGGTTTTGGGTGATGGTGAATAATTGGGCAGCGGCGTCATCATCCAGCGGGATCAGCCGCCCGCGCCGCACATCGCTGGCAAAGCGGGTGCCGGGTTCGATGGTGAGTTGATACAGCGACAGGTGCCCGGTGCCTAATGCCAGCGCACGGGTCAGCCGATCATGCCACAATTCGGGCGTGTGGCCGGGCAAGGCGTAGATCAGATCAAAACTCACACGCTTGAAGTGGGCTTGTGCCGTTTCGAGCGCCGCTAGCGCCTCCGTGGCCCCGTGTAGCCTCCCCAAAAACCGCAGTTCCGCATCATCCAGCGATTGCACGCCGAGCGAGACGCGGTTGATGCCCGCGCTTGCCAGAGCCGCGAAATTGGCGGCTTCGACCGATGACGGGTTGGCCTCCAGCGTAATTTCGATGTCCGGCGCGAACCCCCACAGGGCTTCCGCCTCGACCAGCAATGCCGCAACCAGTGCAGGCGGCATCAGCGATGGGGTGCCGCCGCCAAAAAAGATCGAGGTCAGCGGCTCTCCGCCTGCTACCGCAGCCTCGGCGCGCATATCCGCAATCAGCGCCGCCTGCCACGCCGCGACATCGACCCCGGCCCGAACGTGCGAGTTGAAATCGCAATAGGGGCATTTCTTGGCGCAAAATGGCCAATGAATATAAAGCGCGCGGGCCATGATCGGGATTTTCAGCCCTGATTAACCGTTGGATCATAGAATGATTGCATGAAGGGAACCCATCTCGTGCGCGCCATTGGCCTTGCACTGCTTATGACAGCTATGCCCGCGATGCCGCAAGAGCAGCGCGAGCCGCAGGCGGCCGAGCGCGAATGGCTCGCCGCCCATAACGCCGCGCGCGCGGAGGTTGGCCTTGCGCCGCTGCGCTGGAGCAATGCGCTGGCGCGTGATGCCGGGGATTGGGCGACGCACCTTGCCGATCGCCGCACATTTCAACACACGCCCGATCACTTGCGCGGCGGGCAGGGCGAAAACCTGTGGAGCGGCACGCGGGATCACTACTCCCCGTGGCAGATGATTTCCTATTTCGTGGCCGAAAAGCGCGATTTTCGTCCCGGCACCTTTCCCCACGTTTCGCACACCGGGCGCTGGAGCGACGTTGGGCATTATACCCAGATCATCTGGCCCGAAACGCAGGAGGTGGGATGCGCCACCGCGCGCAATCACCGCCATGAAGTGTTGGTGTGCCGCTATTGGCCGGCTGGCAATGTGATGGGCACCCGGCTCGACCCGGCAGAGCGACTCTCACGCCGTTGAGCGTTTAGCCGAATTGGTCAGCGACCAACTTGGCAAAAGCATCGGCGCGGTGGCTGATCGCGTGTTTTTCCTCCGGCGCGATTTCGGCAAAGGTTTGGCTGCGCCCGGCAGGCACGAACACCGGATCATAGCCGAAGCCCAACGTCCCGCGCGGAGGCCATGTCAACGCGCCGTCGCAGCGGCCTTCGTATATGGCGTATTCTCCATCAGGCCAGGCGAGCGCTAGCACGCAATGGAACGCGGCGCTGCGATCAACGTCCGACCCGCGTTCGGCCAGCAACCCTTCAACCTTGCCCATCGCCATATACCAGTCGCGGCCCGGCGCGCCTTCGAACCACTGCCGTTCGGCCCAGTCGGCGGTGTAAACGCCGGGGCGGCCATCGAGCGCGGCCACGGACAGCCCGCTGTCGTCAGCCAGAGCCGCCAATCCCGAAGCCTCCGCCGCCGCGCGCGCTTTTAGCAAGGCGTTCTGCACAAAGGTCGTGCCGGTCTCAGCCGGTTCGGGCAGGCCCAGCGACCCGGCGGACAGGCATTTCACCCCGTAAGGTTCCAGCAGCGCGCCGATTTCCTTGAGCTTGCCCGCATTATGCGTGGCAATCACCAAGGAACCTGAGCCGAGGCGGCGTGTCATTTCACCGCGTCCAACTGCGCGGCGAAAATCCGGTCGCAGCCCATGCGGGCGAGGCGCAGCAGGCGTAGCAGGGCTTCCTCGTCATAGGTTGCGCCCTCGGCCGTGGCCTGCACTTCGGCGATTTTACCACCTGTCAGCAGCACGAAATTGCCATCGGCTTCGGCGTTCGAATCCTCGTCATAATCGAGGTCGAGCACCGGGGTGCCCTTGAATATCCCGCACGAAATCCCGGCCACCTGCGCAAGAATCGGATCATGCTTGATATCGCCCGACGCCATCAAGCCGTTGATCGCCAGCCGCAGCGCAATCCACGCGCCCGAAATCGCCGCAGTGCGCGTGCCGCCATCGGCCTGGATCACGTCGCAATCCAAGGTAATCTGGCGCTCGCCCAGCTTTTGCAAGTCCACCACGGCGCGTAAAGAACGTCCGATAAGACGCTGAATTTCCTGTGTGCGGCCCGATTGCTTGCCCTTGGCCGCTTCGCGCTGCCCGCGGGTGTGGGTCGCGCGCGGCAGCATCGAATACTCGCCCGTCACCCAACCTTCACCCTTGCCGCGCATCCACGGCGGAACCCCGCGTTCGACGCTGGCGGTGCACAGCACCTTGGTATCGCCAAACCCGATCAGCACCGATCCTTCAGCATGGCGGGTAAAGCCGGTTTCGATGGTGATGGCGCGCATTTCATCGGGCGCGCGTCCTGAAGGGCGCATGGGGTTCTCCGTTGATGTGATGCGGGGCAATAGGCGCGGGCCACTTGTCGCCGCAAGCGCAAAGACTAAAGAATAAAGGCATGACCTCGCTCCCCGTAACCGAACTGACCGCCCGCGCCCGCGAAATCTTTCGCCGGGTGGTGGAGGAATATATCGACAGCGGGCAGCCGGTTGGATCGAAGACGTTGGCAGCGGATGGAACGCTCAACCTCTCGCCCGCATCAATCCGGTCGGTGCTGGCTGATCTCGAATCCGCAGGCCTGCTTGCCGCGCCGCATACCAGCGCGGGGCGGCTGCCGACCGACGCGGGATTGCGCATCTTCGTCGACGGGATGATGCGCGTGGCCGAACCGACGATGCAGGAACAGGCCGCGATCGAGGCGCGCTTGGCCGAGGCGGGGCCGGTTGAGGCGGCTCTGGCGCAGGCATCCGCGATCCTCTCAGACCTGTCGGGCGCAGCGGGGATGGTGCTGGTCGCCCCGCGTGAACAGCGGCTGGCGCAGTTCAATCTGGTCGATCTGGGGCAGGGCCGCGCGCTCGCCGTGCTGGTGGGCGAAGATGGCGGGGTTGAAAACCGCATCGTCACGATTGGCGGCGCGATCAGCGCTAGCGCGCTCGATCAGGCGAGCAATTACATCACCGCGCGGCTTGCGGGCCGGACGCTGGCAGAGGCAGCGCAGGCGATGCGCGCTGAAATCAACGCAGGGCGCTCGCAGCTCGATAACGCGAGCCGCGATCTGGTGGAACGCGGGCTGGCGGTATGGAGCGAGGATGCCGCCGCGCGCCCGGTGTTGATCGTGCGCGGCGCGGCCAACCTGCTCGATGAAAGCGCGCTGGGCGATATTGAACGCGTGCGCCGCTTGCTCGAAGATCTTGAGGACAAGCAATCGGTTGCCAGCCTGCTCGATTCCGCGCGTGAGGCCGATGCGACCCGCATTTTCATCGGTTCCGAAAACCGGCTTTTCGCATTATCCGGCTCATCCGTCATCGCCTCGCCCTATCGTGATCGTGAAGGGCGGGTGGTCGGTGTGCTGGGGGTGATTGGCCCCACGCGGTTGAATTACGCGCGGGTTGTCCCCATGGTGGATTTGACCGCCCGTTCATTGGGCAAGCTGATCGCTTGAATGGAAGCACACGACATGACCGAGAATGAAAAGCCGCTGGATCAGGCGGCTGAAGACGAATTGAAGGGCGTGCCTGAGGAATTGCGCGAAGGCGGCGATGAGGCCGAGGCGGATACGCTGACCGAGGCGCTCGAATCGCTCAAGCGCGATCTGGAAAGCGCCAAGCAGGAAGTGCTCTACGCCAAGGCGGAAACCCACAATGTGCGCCGCCGGTTGGAGCGTGAAAAGGACGAAGCGCGCGCCTATGCCGCGACCGGATTTGCCCGCGATATCCTGAGCGTGGCGGATAATCTTTCACGCGCCGTGCAGGCGATCCCCGAAAGCCTGCGCACCGATGACAGCATGAAGGGGCTGGTCACCGGGATCGAGGCGACCCAGCGCGAGCTGGAAAAGGTGTTCGCCAGCCACGGCATCACCCGCATTGCGGCTGTCGGCCTGCCGCTCGATCCGAACCAGCATCAGGCGATGCTGGAGGTGCCAAGCGCCGATCACGAACCCGGCACGGTGGTGCAGGAAATGCAGTCAGGCTGGATGATCAAAGACCGCCTGCTGCGCGCCGCAATGGTGGCGGTGGCAAAGGCGGCGGAATAGGGCGTTTGCGTCAGGGATTGAAGGGCAAAATCGCCTCGTAAATCGCCAGCGGGGGCGCGCCGGTTACGCTCGCCCCCTTTCGCAACAAAAACGCGTGGCGGACGATTTCGGCTTGCTGTTCGATCCCGTATTGGGTCAGCCGCCAGCCCGGCTTGATCGCATAGTCATAACGGCACCACGGGTGGCGGCGTAGCACCAGATACCATTCACCGCGCGTCTGGGTCTGCCAGACGTGCACCATTTCGTGAATGAAATGCGCTTGCAGGCTTAGCGACGCGGCGGCGAAATCATCGCAGTAATGGTGCGCGGCCGGGTGAAAATGCAGGTGGCCGCGCGGGGCCATTGTGACTTTGCGGGGGTGGAACGGAAAGAACTTGCGCCGCTTGATCCGCACCTGTGCGTAGTCAATCGCATCGCCAAAAACACTGCGGGCCAACGCAACCTCGCCCGGCGACAACGAACGCTCCCCGCCGACCGGGCAGATATGCAGAGTGGCATCCAAAGCGTTCAGCGTTCTTCCCCGGCGGCGCGCACATCTGCGGCAAAGCTCTGCGTCGTGCCATCCGACAGGGAGAGTGTGACATTGACAGTGCCGCCCGGCTGCCACGCATCCGAAGGCTGCATCGCCATTACGTGCAGCCCGCCCGGCGCGAAGCTGACCGGCGCACCGGTGGTCAAAGCAATCGGCGCAGCTTCCGTCATCGTCATTGCGCCATCTTTTTCGGCTGTCTGGTGGATCATCGACATTCCCGCGCCTTCAACCGTTACGGTGTTGAGGGTTAGGCCGTCTGCGCCCGCGTAGGAAAGATCGAAATAGACCGCCGCCGGATTGCCTTTGACCGGGGCCAGCACCAGCCGGGGATTGGTGATTGACAGGCCTTTGACCAGAACCGGGGACGCGGAGTCTGTGGGCGCGCCCGTATCGCCTTGATTGCAAGCAGCCAATCCCAACAGGCAAAACGCCGCAAATGCAGTGCAGGCGGCGCGGTTCATCATTGTCACTTCAACTGTCTCCCTTGTGGATTGGCCGCAAAACTAGGGCCGCCTGTCTCTTGTGCCAAGCGAAACCGCACCTATATCGCGCTCACAATCGAGCCGCCAACGCGCTTTGCCCATACCGGGGAAGCGCATCGGCGCGGTGTCCAACAATTGTCCAGATGGATGGGGTAAACATGGGTAAAGTAATCGGTATCGACCTCGGCACCACCAATTCCTGCGTTGCGGTCATGGATGGCGGCAAACCCAAGGTGGTTGAAAATTCGGAAGGCGCGCGCACCACGCCGTCAATCGTCGCCTTCACCAAGGATGGCCAGCGCCTGATTGGGCAGCCGGCCAAGCGTCAGGCGGTGACCAACCCCGACAACACCCTGTTCGCGATCAAGCGCCTGATCGGTCGCCGGTTTGAAGACCCGCTGACCAAGAAAGACATGGAGCTGGTCCCCTACACCATCACCAAGGGCAAGAACGGCGATGCCTGGGTGAACGCGGGCGGCGAAGATTACAGCCCGTCGCAGATTTCCGCCTTCATCCTGCAAAAGATGAAAGAAACCGCCGAAAGCTATCTTGGCGAAGCCGTGACGCAGGCGGTGATTACCGTGCCGGCCTATTTCAACGACGCCCAGCGTCAGGCGACCAAGGATGCCGGGCAGATCGCCGGGCTTGAAGTGCTGCGCATCATCAACGAACCGACCGCAGCCGCGCTCGCCTATGGGATGGACAAGGACGAAGGCAAGACCATCGCGGTCTATGACCTTGGCGGCGGCACCTTCGATATCTCGATCCTCGAAATCGGCGACGGCGTGTTCGAAGTGAAGTCGACCAACGGCGACACCTTCCTTGGCGGCGAAGATTTCGACAACGCGATCGTCGAGTTCCTGGCGGATTCCTTCAAGAAGAAGGAAAATATGGACCTGAAGACCGACAAGCTCGCGCTTCAGCGTCTGAAAGAAGCTGCCGAAAAGGCCAAGATTGAACTGTCGAGCGCCGCTTCGACCGAAATCAACTTGCCGTTCATCACCGCACGCATGGAAGGTGGCAGCACCACCCCGTTGCATCTGGTGGAAACCATCACCCGCGCTGATCTGGAAAAGATGGTCAACGCGCTGATCCAGCGCACGCTTGACCCGTGCAAGAAAGCGCTGGCGGATGCTGGCATTTCGAAAGACCAGATCGACGAAGTAATCCTGGTCGGCGGGATGACCCGGATGCCGCGCGTGCGCGAAGTGGTTGAACAGTTCTTCGGCACCAAACCGCACACCGGCGTCAACCCGGATGAAGTCGTCGCCATGGGCGCGGCCATTCAGGCGGGCGTGTTGCAGGGCGATGTCAAGGACGTGCTGCTGCTCGACGTGACGCCGCTTTCGCTCGGCATTGAAACGCTGGGCGGGGTGTTCACCCGCATGATCGATCGCAACACCACCATCCCGACCAAGAAGACCCAGACTTATTCGACCGCCGAAGACAATCAGAACGCGGTGACGATCAAGGTCTATCAGGGCGAGCGCGAGATGGCGGCGGATAACAAGCTGCTCGGCAATTTCGACCTGATCGGCATTCCTCCGGCCCCGCGCGGCGTGCCGCAGATCGAAGTCACCTTTGACATCGACGCTAACGGCATCGTCAGCGTCGCGGCGAAGGACAAGGGCACCGGCAAGGAACAGACGATCAAGATTCAGGCGTCGGGCGGTTTGACCGACAACGACATTGATCAGATGGTCAAGGACGCTGAAAAGTTCGCTGAGGAAGACAAGAAGCGCCGCGCTGCTGCCGAAGCGCGCAACCAGGCCGACAGTCTTGTTCACGCGACCGAAAAGCAGCTGGAAGAACACGGCGATGCAATCGACGCTGGCACCAAGTCCGACGTTGAGGCTGCGATTGCGGCGGTCAAAACCGCACTTGAAGGCGGAGACGCTGATGACATCAACGCCAAGGCGCAAGCCTTGACCGAAGCTGCGATGAAGATGGGCCAGCAGATCTACGAAAAGCAGCAGGCTGCAGGCCCCGATGGCGACGCGCCAGCTGCGGCCGAAACCGCCGCTGACGAAGACGTTGTCGACGCCGAATTCTCCGAGGTTGATGAAGACAAGAAGGGCTAACGCCCCGATGCATCCCGCTGACCTGCCGCTGCGACCGGATTATCTATCCGGCGCGGCGGCGGGCAGTGGTCACGGGGAATAGGTCAAGACTATGTCCAGCGCCCAGATTGATTATTACCAGACGCTCGAATGCGCCCGCGATGCGGATGGCGCGACGCTGAAAAGCGCCTATCGCAAGCTCGCGATGAAGTTCCACCCGGATCGCAATCCGGGCGATACCGCGTGCGAGGCCAAGTTCAAGGCGATCAACGAGGCCTATGATTGCCTCAAAGACCCGCAAAAACGCGCGGCCTATGATCGCTACGGCCACGAGGCGTTCACGCAGGGAATGAATGGCGGCGGTGGCGGTTTTGGCGGCGGCGCGCGCGGCGATTTTGCCGATATTGGCGATATTTTCGAAACGATTTTCGGCAGTGCCTTTGGCGGCGGCGCGCAGCGACAGCAGAACCGGCGCGGCGCAGACTTGCGTTATGATATGCAAGTCACGCTTGAAGAAGCGTTCCACGGCAAATCGACCGAAATCGAAATCGAAGTTTCGCAAGCCTGCGACACCTGCAAGGGCAGCGGCGCCACGCCCGGCACCAGCGAACGCCAGTGCAACCTGTGCCACGGCAACGGCAGTGTGCGCGCCAAGCAAGGCCTGTTCGTGATCGAACGGCCATGCCCCACCTGCAACGGGCGCGGCAGCGTGATTGAAAACCCGTGCCGCGATTGCCGGGGCGAAGGTCGGGTGGACAAGGCCCAGACGCTTTCCGTCGATATTCCCGCCGGGGTTGATACCGGCACCCGCATCCGCCTGTCAGGCAAGGGTGAGGCTGGCCAGCGCGGTTCGCCTGCTGGCGATCTGTATATTTTCCTCCACGTCGCGCAGCATTCGGTGTTTGAACGCGAAGGCACCACGCTCGCCACCCGCATTCCGGTGAGCTTCACCACCGCATCATTGGGCGGCTGCGTCGAGATTCCCGATCTGGATGGTTCGACCAATCGGCTGGATATTCCTGCGGGGATTCAGTCGGGCAAGCAGTTGCGCATTCGCGGCGCGGGAATGCCGGTGCTGCAAGGGCGCGGGCGGGGTGATCTGGTGGTCGAAATCGCGGTGGAAACGCCGACCAAGCTTTCACGCCGCCAGAAAGAAATCCTCGAAGAATTCCGCGCCACCGAAACCGGTGATGAATGCCCCGAAAGCCGCGGGTTTCTCGATAAGCTCAAGGAAGTCTTCGGGGGTTAACCCAACCGCTCACGCACTTCGAGGCGGATCTGCCCGATCAGCCCGCGCCCGCAGCGTCCCAACCCCTCCTCCTCGTCCAGCACGGCGAGGAATACTGCGCATTTGGCAGCGTCGATGGCTTCGCGCGGCATCCCCCCGCTGACGGTTGAGGCAACCAGATCGATCATCCGTTCGGCCCCGTGCAGGCGCCCCCACAGGTAATCATTCTCACGGTAATCGCGGCTGAAGAACGCACCGAAATTATAAAACTCGATCCCGCGCAAGGTCGCCGCGGTGCCGCCTTCGCGAATGCTGCGTGCGTCTTCGGGCGAGATGCGGTCAATCTTGACCGGGTTGAATTCATCCAGCCCTTCACGCCGCGACAGGGGCAGGGTGGCGACATCGTAGAACGGAAAGCCCAGATAGGTCAGCAGCATCCGCCGCTTGAGATTTTTGGGCATATCTTCAAGCGCATCGATCAGCAGTTCTTCAGCGGCCAGGTCGGTCGTGGGCAACAGGCGTTCGGTGGCGAGGAAATCTAGCACCGCGCCGGGGGCTTGCCGTGCATCGGCGGCCAGTTGCGCGAACCGCGGTGATTGCAGCACGCCATCATCCGCGCGGTAATAGAGCGCGAGTATCTCGTAGAGACGGTCACGTGCTAGGTCGAGCGCTTCGTCGGAAATGTCGGGATCAAGCTGCCAGTCACGCGCCAGTTTGCGCGCCAGCAATTGCAACCGGCGCATGCGAAACCCGGTGTCATGCGCACGGAAAAACGTGATCGCACCCACATTTGCACCGCCATGTTCATCGGTAAGCCGATCAAGCCCGCGTGCCTCCATCTCGCCGCGCAAAGCATGAATGATCGGCGCGGGATCACCTTGAGCCTGCCCGGAGGCCTTCAGCGTCAACCGCGCGAGTTGATCGAGGATGCCTTCAAACTTGGTCAGGGCATAGGCGCCAAATGCGTATCCGGCGCGCTCGGCTGCGGCCTGCTGCGCCTTGGCCCGCCATCCCGCGAGCCGTTTGGGCGTCGGCCGGTCGAGCAGGAAGGTGTAGCCGAACAGCTTTTCCACCGCGAGGTCGATATCGGTCTGCAAATCCATCACGATCCGCTTCTGCCGCGCCGCATCGCGCGATTGCTGATCGATCCGTTCCAGATCATCGCGGATCGGCTGTTCGCGCGGGATGGTGGACAGCGAACCGAAAATCGCCCCGAAAAATCCCACTTCGGCGGTGCGGGTGCCGGGATCGATCCCGCCGCCATCGGGGCGCGGGTCGAGATAGACGAACCGCCGGTCGACCTCGCGTTGCGCCGGGCGGCCATGCAGCGCGGATAGCGCCGCTCCGAACGGTGCGTTGACCAGCACCGATCCATCGATCAGCGCCACGTCGTCAACCGTCCCGCGTGCAACATGGGTCGGCATAATCCGCCCTAGAAATGCCCCGCGCGAGGTCCAGTGATGGCCTTCTGCCTCGGCCAGGTGGTCAATCTCTGCCAGAGTGAGAGGGGGAAATGCTCCCGGAAAGCTCGCCGTGGCGCGCGCGGCGAGCACCAGTTCGAGCCGGTCGGCAAGGCCAATGGCAGGATCATTGCCCACCCGTGCGCGGAAACAGATTGGCAGGCGGTGCTCCGCTTCTTCAATCTGCGGCGGGGAATTGAGCCGCAGAGTTTCGGGATGACCGCGAAAATCGGTAACAGTTACCGCCAGATCAACCGGATAGCCCGGCGGCAGCAGCGCGATGCCATCGCCTTCTGCCGCCATCTTACCCAGCGCCTCATACAGCATCGCCGAAAACTGATACCCGGAGAATGGCGGACTGAACCAGCGCCCGCGCACCAGCCGCGAAACCTTGCGCCGCACCTCGGCGCGGGTTTCGGGTGAGACGGTGGCGCTCACCGCGTTGCCCGGTCTGCGCAGCACCCATTCCGCAATCGGCTGCGCCCAGAACTTGGCATAACGCCACATCGGTTCGGCATCGGGATCGGTCAGTTTGCTGACATCGGCGTTTTCGAGCCACAGGTCGGTCAGCGGTTCAAGGCTGTGCCCGGCATGGATCGCCTGCGCCAGAAACACCGCGTTGATCCCGCCTGCGCTCGCCCCGGTGAGGATATCGGGCAGCACCCGCAGTTTCAGCCCGTGATCGCGCTCAATCGCTTCAAGAAATTCGCGATAGGCCGCCGCCACCCCGCCCAATGTCACGTCAGACGGATGGTGGAACGCCCGGCTTGCGCGGGCGAGGTGCCACACTTCCTTGGTGATGCCGTGCATATATACCGCCAGGCTGACGCCGCCGTAGCAGACAAGGGCAAGACGCAGTTCTTTTTGGCGCATGAAGGGGTTCCTAACGTGCAATCGCTCTCCAATGCAATTGCGTTCTTTATCTGTTCTGGTTACAGAATCGCGCATGGCGAAATCAAAAAAGCGGTTTGTGTGTCAGGCGTGCGGGTCGGTTTCCCCGCGTTGGCAGGGGCAATGCGCCGATTGCAGTGCGTGGAACACGCTGGTGGAGGATGTTCCGGCCACGGTGTTTTCGCAAAAGCATGACCTTTCGCGCGGCGGGCGGGCGGTGGCGTTCGAACCGCTCAATGCGCCGACGCAGCTTCCGGTGCGCAAATCGACCGGGATGGCGGAATTTGACCGCGCGCTGGGCGGCGGTCTGGTGCCGGGCAGCGCGGTGTTGATCGGCGGCGATCCGGGAATCGGCAAATCGACCCTGCTGCTGCAATGCGCCGCCACAATTGCGCGGGGCGGCAATGATGTCGTTTATGTCAGCGGAGAGGAAGCCGCCGGGCAGGTGCGGTTGCGCGCATCGCGCATGGGGGTGGCAGATGCGCCGATCCGGCTCGCTTCGGAAACATCGGTGCGCGATATTCTGACGACGTTAGGTGAGGGCGATCCGCCCGCGCTGCTGGTGATCGATTCGATCCAGACCATGCATTCCGACACCATCGAAGGCGCGCCGGGAACGGTCAGCCAGGTGCGCGGCTGCGCGCTCGAACTGATCCGCTATGCCAAGGAAACTGGCTGCGTGGTGGTGCTGGTCGGCCATGTGACCAAGGATGGCACCATCGCCGGGCCGCGCGTGCTCGAACACATGGTCGATGTGGTGATGAGTTTCGAGGGCGAGCGCAGCCACCAATACCGCATCCTGCGCGCGCTCAAGAACCGGTTCGGCGCGGTCGATGAAATCGGCGTGTTCGCGATGGCGAACGAAGGGCTGGAGGAGGTCGCCAATCCTTCGCTGCTGTTCCTGTCGGGCCGCGATACGCCGCTGGCGGGCAGCGCGGTATTCCCGGCATTGGAAGGCACGCGCCCGGTGCTGGTGGAAATTCAGGCGCTGATCGTCCGGCTGCAATCGGGCGCAACCCCGCGCCGCGCGGTGGTGGGGTGGGATAACGGGCGCATGGCGATGCTGCTCGCGGTGCTCGAATCGCGCTGCGGGCTGAATTTCAGCTCGGCCGAGGTCTATCTGAACATCGCCGGGGGATACCGCCTGACCGATCCGGCGGCTGATCTTGCGGTGGCTGCGGCGCTGGTATCGGCGCTGGCCGATCGGCCACTACCTGACAAGGCGGCGTGGTTCGGGGAAGTGTCATTGGCGGGCGAGATTCGCCCAGTGGCCCATGCTCCGCTGCGCCTGCGCGAAGCGGCCAAACTGGGCTTTGTCCGCTGCTATGGCCCGGCGGGTGCGGCGAACGGCGCACCGGAAGCGGAGTTTCGCGGATTGGGACAATTGGCGAACCTCGTTGACCAGGTGATGGGTAACGCATAATCCTGACGGCCATGACCGGCTTTGACATCATCATCCTGATCATCATTGGCGTTGCCGCAGTGGGCGGATTCATGCGCGGATTGGTGCAGGAAGTGCTGTCGCTTGCATCGTGGATCATGGCGGCAGTCGCGCTCCACTTCATGCATCCGGTGCTGACCGATGGGCTGCGCAATGTTTACAGCGCTGAACCTACGACCCCGCTGCTGGCTTTCGTGCTGCTGTTGCTGATCCCCTATGCGGCGATGAAGGTGATCATCGGCACGGCAAGCGGCGCGTCAGATGGCGCGATCCTCGGCCCGATTGATCGTGTGCTCGGCTTTGGCTTTGGCGCGATCAAAGGCGTGCTGATCGCGATTTTCGCGTTTTCGCTGCTGGCGATCGGGTTTGACGATTCGTGGGGTTACAAGGGGCGGCCCACCTGGATAACCACCGCGCGCACCTATCCTGCCGCCGATACGTTCTCACGCGATTTGTTGCCGATGATTGCGGTGCGGCGTGATGAATTGCGCCGCGAATCCGAAGCGCAGGAAGCCGCAGCGGCCAAGGCGGCAGGCTGATCGCCATGACAGCAACGCGCCCGGCGAAGCTCTATTCGCCCGCGCTGCTTGGTCTGGCGACCGGGTTGGCGCGGTTTCCGTTCAACCCTGCGCTGCCATTGCAGGCCGAAGCCAGATCGCGCACCTGCGGCAGTGCCGTGACGATCGGATTGGCACTGGATCAGCAGGCATGCATCGCCGGGATCGGGATGCAGATCAGCGCCTGCGCCATTGGTCAGGCATCGGCGGCGCTACTGGCCGAAGGTGCAGCAGGCGCCGACGCAGGCTCCATCACCACCACAACCAAAGCGCTGGAACACTGGCTGGCAGGCGAGGGGCCTTTGCCGCCGTGGCCCGGATTGGCTGTGTTGGCTCCCGCGCGCGAGCACACTGGCCGCCATGGTGCATTATTGTTGCCGTGGAAGGCTGCCTGCATGGCGCTTTCAAGCGGCGCGGCCTGCGGCTAGGGATTGAACAACAAGGCCGCTGTAAAGGCTGCGCGAAGGGGATAGAGAAACATGGCTGAAGCGCAGGCGCTCGCGGATCGCGAGCCGAGCGAGAAGGAAATCCGGCTGGTGATCGGCGCATCCAGCGCGGGCACCATCTTTGAATGGTACGATTTCTTCATCTACGGCACGCTCGCCTACATCCTCAAGGATGCGTTTTACGCCACCGATAACGAAACGCTGGGCCTGTTGCTGGTGTGGTCAACGTTCGCCGTCGGCTTCGCCTTCCGCCCGCTCGGCGCAATTCTGTTCGGGTTTCTGGGTGATCGGTTGGGGCGCAAATACACCTTCCTTGTCACGGTAACGCTGATGGGGATTGCCACCGCCGGGGTCGGCCTGATCCCGACAATTGATAGCATCGGCGTTGCCGCGCCGATTATCGTGATATTTCTGCGGATCCTTCAGGGGTTGGCGCTGGGCGGTGAATATGGCGGGGCGGCGATTTATGTCTCCGAACACGCGCCGCCGGAAAAACGCGGGTTTTATACCAGCTTCATTCAGGCCAGCGTTGTCGGCGGATTTGTGCTGTCGATTATCGTGGTGCTCGCCTGCCGGTTCCTGATCCCGGCCGAAGCGTTTGAGGAATGGGGCTGGCGTGTGCCTTTCCTGCTGTCGATCATCCTGCTGGGGATTTCGCTTTGGATGCGATTGAAACTGTCGGAAAGCCCGGTGTTTCAGGCGATGAAAGAAGCGGGCGAAACAGCAGGCAATCCGTTTGTCGAAAGCTTTACCTATCCCGGCAATCGCAAGCGCATCTTCGTTGCGCTGTTCGGCATCACCGGCATCCTGACAACGATCTGGTACACCGCGTTCTTTTCAGGGATGAGCTTTCTGCGCGGGCCGATGCATGTCGACGATCTGACGGTGGAGTTGATCCTGCTGGTATCGGGTCTGATGTCGATGGGGTTCTATGTGGCGGTGGGCAAATGGTCTGACCGGGTCGGGCGCAAACTGCCGATCATGATCGGCGCGGTTGCGTCTCTGGCGCTGCTGTTCCCGCTGTTCTGGATGATGGGCAGCCTTGCCAACCCCGCGCTGGCCGACGCGGCGGAGCGCACGCCGATTGTGGTGAGCGGGCCGCAGTGCCAGACCGATCCCTTTGCCGAATTGTTCCAACGCGATCAGACCGATTGCGGCAAGGTGCTGGAAACGCTGACGGCCTCGGGCGTTCCTTATACCCTGACGCCGGGCGACACCGTGACGCTTTCCGCAGGCGACAACCCGGTGGCGATTGATCCTGCGTGGTTCAGCGATGGCGCAGCTCGGCGGGCGGGCATTCATGCGGCGCTGGCAGAATATGGGTTTGATTTCGCCAAACAGCGTCCGGCCACCGCCAACCTGATCGGGATCGTCGGCGTGCTGTTGGCGCTCGGGTTGTTGTCCGCACTGACCTATGGTTCGGTCGCGGCGCTGCTGTCGGAAATGTTCCCGCCGCGCATCCGCTATTCGTCAATGTCCATTCCCTACCATATCGGCGCGGGCTATCTGGGCGGTTTCCTGCCGCTGATCGCTGGCGTGATCGTGGCCCGCACCGGCGATATATATGCCGGGCTGTGGTACACCATCGCGGTGGTCGCTTTCGGGCTGGTGGTGGCGTGGTGGGGGATTCCCGCCGGGCCGCCCAAAGATTTCGCTGATGATTGACGGGGCGCCGAAAGATAGGCCGGTTTTGCCCCCGCCTAGCCTGCGCTTGACCGTTGATAGGGGGGCGCTTGCTGCCAATTGGTGCGCGTTAGATGCACTCTCGGTCGGGGCTAAAACCGGGGCTGCGGTCAAGGCGGATTGCTATGGCTTGGGCGTCGATGCCTGCGTTCCGGTGCTGCGCGATGCGGGGTGCGAGACGTTTTTTGTCGCGCATTGGAGCGAGGTGGCAGCCGTTGCTCGCCACGTTCCTGCACCGCAAATCGCTGTTTTGCATGGTGTTTTGAGCGAGGCCGAATGCGCCTATGCGCGCAATTCCGGCGCGGTTCCGGTCATCAATTCGCTTGATCAAGCCGCGCTATGGAGCGCCAGCGGGGGCGGCCACTGCCACCTGATGATCGACACCGGCATCAACCGTCTCGGCATCGCGCCAGACGAGGCAGAAGACCAGAGAATTGTGGCACTTGCGGTCGATATCCTGATGAGCCACCTCGCCTGCGCAGATGAAGACAGCCTGATGAACCCGCGCCAACTTGCCGCTTTGCACAGCGTCGCGGCGGTCATCCCGCACCAGCGTTTAAGCATCGCCAACAGCGCCGGGATCGCGCTTGGCACGGACTATGCCCTTGATCTGACACGCCCCGGCCTTGCGCTTTATGGCGGCGTGCCGCGCGGGGAACTCACCGGATTGATCCAACCGGTCGCGCAGGTCGAGGCCGCTATTCTGCAAACCCGGACACTGCGTAACGGAGATAGTGTCGGTTACAACGCTACCTTCACCGCCCCTGCACCAATGCGGGTGGGCACTGTTGCGATGGGCTATGCCGACGGATTCCTGCGCAGCCGCGGCGCCGACAATGCGTTCAGTCACAAAGGCCGCCTCCTCCCCATCCTCGGCAAAGTATCAATGGACATGGTGGTGGTCGACCTCACCGCAGCCCCCGATTTGTCCGCCGGAGATTGGCTGAGCGTGCCTTGGGACATTGCCGATGCTGCGCGGCAAAATGCTCTGTCGCCTTATGAAATGCTGACCACAATCGGCCAGCGCCTGCGCCAGTCCTGACCGGTTCATCAAGGTGATGTTGCACCGCAGCTTGTGCGGGTGCTAAGACGACAATTCAGTGTCATCTTACAAGGTCGGAAATACAATGGCTGGCAGAGCAAAAGCAGCATCGGGCGAGGCAGGCGATGCCATCATTATCAAGAAATACGCCAACCGTCGGCTTTATAACACCTCGTCATCCAGCTACATCACGCTTGACGATCTTGCCAAAATGGTCCGCGAAAACATCGAATTTCAGGTGATTGACGCCAAGAGCGGTGATGACATCACCCATTCGATCCTGACCCAGATCATCATGGACGAAGAAGCCAATGGCGAACAGATGCTGCCTGTCAGCTTCCTGCGCCAACTGATCGGAATGTATGGCAATTCGATGCAGGCGATGATGCCATCATACCTTGAAGCCAGCATGGCCAATTTCCGCGAAAATCAATCCAAAATCCGCGAAGTGTTTGAAAAGGGCATGGCCAGCAATCCCTTCACCGCGATTCATGAAACCAACATGGCGATGATGCGCGCGGCGGCGAATGTGTTTCTGCCGGGCGCGTCCAAACCAAAAGACAAGCCCGCAGCCCCGAATGATCCGGCCAATGATGAGCTGGCCGTGCTTCGCGAACAGATGGCCGCGATGCAAAAGAAGCTGGACGAATTGGGCAAATAACGCGAAGCGCGGCGCGCCTGCGGCGCTTGGCCGTTTAAGCTTAGTCAGGAATTCGTTGGTGTCCCAAATCCGTCACGCCCTTACGATCAAGCGCGAAGATGATTTCGCCAAGTGGTATCAGGAAGTTATCAGCGCCGCTGATCTCGCCGAAGAATCGGGTGTGCGCGGCTGCATGGTGATCAAGCCGTGGGGTTATGGCATCTGGGAACGCATTCAGCGCCTGATGGATGACCGGATCAAGGCCGCCGGAGTGCAGAACTGCTACTTCCCGCTGTTCATCCCGCTCGCCAATTTCACGCGCGAGGCTGAGCACGTCGAAGGCTTTGCCAAGGAAATGGCGGTTGTTACCCACCATCGGCTGATTTCGGATGGCAAGGGCGGACTGATCCCCGATCCCGCAGCAAAGCTTGAAGAACCACTGGTGGTGCGCCCTACGTCCGAAACGATCATCGGCGATGCGATGGCACGCTGGATCCAGTCGTGGCGCGATCTGCCGCTGCTTACCAACCAATGGGCCAACGTGGTGCGCTGGGAAATGCGCACGCGGATGTTCCTGCGCACCAGCGAGTTCCTTTGGCAGGAAGGCCATACCGCGCACGAGAACCGCGAACAGGCTTTGGAAGAAACCCACCGCGCGCTGGAAATGTATCGCGCCTGCGCCGAGGATGATCTTGCCCTGCCGGTGATTGCGGGCGAGAAGCCTGAGAATGAACGCTTCCCCGGTGCGGTTGAAACCTGGTCGATCGAAGCGATGATGCAGGATGGCAAGGCGCTGCAGGCGGGCACATCGCATTATCTCGGCACCAATTTCGCGCACGCAGCGGGCATCCAGTTTCAGGATCGCGAGGGTGCCCAGCAGTTCTGCCACACCACCAGCTGGGGCGTTTCGACCCGGCTGATCGGCGGGGTAATCATGACCCACGGCGATGATGACGGCTTGCGCGTGCCCCCCGCGATTGCGCCGCAACAGATCGTGATTATCCCGATGCTGCGCGAGGCACCCGAGGATGTCGAACTGCTCGCCTATTGCGAAGGCGTGCGCGCCGCGCTCGCGGGCCAATCCGCGCTGGGTGAGCGGGTGCGGGTGATACTCGACAAGAAACCGGGCAAGGCGGCCGCCAAGCGCTGGGACTGGGTGCGCAAAGGCGCGCCGGTGATCATCGAAGTCGGCCCGCGCGACATGGCCGAGGGCAAGCTGGCGGTGCTGCGCCGCGATCAGTTGTGGAATGTGGAGAATGGCAAGCCCGCTTTCTCCTATCCTGCCCATGCCGATTTCGTGGCGGGGGCAGGCGCACTGCTCGAAACAATCCAGACCGCGCTTTACGAAGAAGCCCGCGCCCGCCGCGACGCCAATATCAGACGCGATGTTGCCGATTGGGCGGCAGTGGTCAGCCACTTCGAAAACAGCGGGAAATATCCCGGCTGGGTCGAGGTTGAATGGGCCAAGCCCACCGGCGCGGTGCTGGACAAGATTGTCGAAACATTGAAAATGCACAAACTTACGATTCGCAATGTGCCGCGCGCCTCTGCCGAGGCATCTGGGCAGTGCATATTCACCGGGAACTGTGCGGTTGAACGAATTCTTGTCGCCCGCGCCTATTGAGGGAGTGCAGAGATGATCGAGTCCATTCGTTATTGCCTGGCCAACCTAGCGAACTTTGCTGGTCGTGATACACGTCCGACATTTTGGTACTATGTGCTGCTTCTGGTGGTGATAAATGTTGTCATCAGCATGATTATTTCTGGAATATTTGCTGCCAATTCCATCGGTGCCATGATCGAATCGAGGTCCGACGGGATCAACGAGGCGGCGATCATGCAGCAGATGGCAGAAAGCCTGCCGACCCAAGCGTGGATCGGCGCGGCCATTTCGCTGATCACACTTGGCCTTTACATCGCGACATTCGTGCGTCGGTTACGCGATGCAGCATTGCCAATCGCGATTGCAGCGATCCCCGTCGCGACTACGCTGTTTACGGTCTATAACAGCATTTCGTCGGCCAGCACGATGCAAGCGATCATGGCGACCGGCAATCTCGAGGCATTAAACGAGGCGGCCTTATCCAGTGCTGGACTGGGGATGATCAGCTGGCTCGGTTATCTGGTGGTGATCATCTGCGGTGCCCTACCCAGCAAGGCAGGCTGACTCGGACCTGCCTAACGCATCCTGATCGCGCGCGCTTACTGATCCTGAGTGCGCCCCCGCGCAGGCGGGGGCCTCGGGCGGGTCTGAGCAATTTTGCCTGAGATCCCCGCCTTCGCGGGGACTCACCAAGGTTGCACCAAGGTTGCATTGTCTGAGAGTTCCGGCAAAACATCCTCACATGATCAAACGCGCCCTTTTGCTCGCGGCCCTTGCCGCCGCACCGCTCGCCGCACAGACCCACCCTGCTGACAGCGTTTCTGAAGAACGCCTGCGCGGCGATGTCGAGAAACTGGTCAGTTTTGGCACCCGCCATACGCTATCGGCACAAGACGATCCCGAACGCGGCATCGGCGCGGCGGTCAACTGGGGGCTAGAGGAGTTCCGCCAGATTGGCGAAACCTGCGGCGGTTGCCTTGAGGTGCTGCCTGTGGGTGAGACAGTGAGCGGTCGTCGCATTCCTGTGCCGACGCTGGTGCGCAATGCGGTGGCAATTCAGCGCGGCAGCGAACGGCCGAACGAAGTCGTGATCGTGCAAGGCCATATTGATAGCCGCGTGACCGATCCGATGGACGCGACCTCCGATGCGCCGGGCGCCAATGATGATGGGTCAGGCACCGCGCTGGTGATCGAAGCGGCGCGGGCGCTTAGCGGCACGGCATACCCCACCACGATCATCTACGCGCTGCTCTCTGGCGAGGAGCAGGGCCTGTATGGCGGGCGCATCCTCGCCGATTGGGTGACCGCGCAGGGCTTCACCGTCAAGGCCGTGCTCAACAACGACATCGTCGGCAATTCCTGCGGCAAGGATGGCTATTGCGAGCCGCGGGTGGTGCGCGTGTTCTCCGAAGGCCCGCGCGCTGACCTGAATGATGATCTTCGTGCGGCGCAAAGCCGGTTCGGGGGCGAGAATGACTCGCCGGGACGCAACCTGTCGCGCTGGGTGGCGGGGCTGGCGGAGAAGCACCCTGATGGCCTGCAAGTTCGCCAGATTTGGCGCACTGACCGCATGGGGCGCGGCGGGGATCAGGTGCCGTTCCTGCAAAAAGGCTACCCCGCGATCCGCTTCACCGTCGGCGTCGAGGACTTCGATCACCAGCATCAGGACCTGCGCACGGAGGACGGCGTGTTTTACGGTGACACTATTGAAGAGATGGACTTTGCCTATCTCGCCGGGGTGACGCGGCTGAACGTGCGGGCACTGGACGCGCTCGCCCGCGCACCGATGCCGCCCAAGGTAACGATGGATGCGGCGGTGCGGGTGGATACCGAGATCAAGTGGAAGGCAGTCCCGGGCGCGGGCGTCTACACCGTCGTTTCCCGCGCGACCGATGCGCCCGCATGGGGCAAGGATTTCACCCTCGTCTATATCGATGGCAGCAAGGCCGATAATGACGCGGCAGCAGCGCAGGCACGCGATTTCAGCCACATCAAGAAGCTGCGCGGTGACGACTGGCTGTTCGGTGTTGCCGCTTGCGCGGGCGAATTCTGCTCGCCTGTCTCCAGCGCGGTTCCCGGCGGTGCCTTCGAGCCGGTGGCGCGATGAATTCTTGTTCGCGCCAAGTCGCCAAGGCACCAAGATGAAGGAGCCGCATGCTGAGTTGGACGCGCTGGCTCGTACGATTGTCGACACGGCTTTTCGGCTGCATCGCGATCTGGGGCCTGGTCTGCTCGAAAGCGCCTATGAGGCTTTGCTTGCAGCCCGGCTTGAGCACGATGGTCTTGTGGTTGACCGGCAGGTGCCGGTCGATGCGTGTTTCGATGGGATCGTGTTGCCTGCGGCCTATAAAATCGACTTGCTCATCGAGCGCAGCATCGTCATCGAAATCAAGTCTGTCGAGCGCGCGTCACCCGTCCATGCGAAACAGGCGCTTACTTATCTCAAACTGGGTGGTTTTCCACTCGGCTTCGTGATCAATTTCGGCACGCCGCTGTTCAAGGACGGAATCAAGCGCCTGATCAACAACACCGCCCCCTTGGCGACTTGGCGACTTGGCGCGAACCCGAAGGATTGAAATGCCCAAGTCCCCTAAACTCCCCCAAGGAATGCCGACGCCGCAACAGGTGATCGACTTCATCCAGTCCTCCGAAATCCCCGCGGGAAAGCGCGAGATCGCCAAAGCCTTCGGATTGAAAGGGCACGAAAAGATCAAGCTCAAGGCGCTGCTCAAGGATATGGCCGAAGACGGGTTGATCGACGGCAAGAAGACCGCATTTCACCGCATGGGCGGGGTGCCGAAGGTCACGACCTTGCGGATCGTCGATGTGGACGACGGCGAATTGATCGCCGAACCGGACAATTGGGATCCTGAGGCTCCCGGTAAGCCGCCGCGCCTCACCATCCGCGAACCGCGCCCGCGCCCCGGTGTGAAGCGCCCGCCCGCCTTGAAGCGCGGCGACCGTATCCTCGCCCGAACCGAGGAAACGGATCGCGGCTGGATCGCACATCCGATGAAAAAGCTGCCCTCTCGCACCGAGGGGTTGATGGGCGTTGTCGAAAAGGACAAGACCGGCAAGGCGTGGCTCGCGCCGGTGGACAAGCGCGTGCGCCAGTCCACTCCGATTGCCGATCTGGGTGAGGCCGAAGAAGGCCAGTTGGTGATCGCCGAACGGGTTGGCCGTTCTGACCGCGCGGGCGTGAAGGTGATCGAAGTGGTGGGCGATCCGCTCGCGCCCAAAAGCTTCAGCCTGATCGCCATTGCCAAGCACGGCATCCCGAACGTCTTCCCCGATGATGCACTGGAAGAAGCGCCGCGTGCGGCGAAGGTCAAATTGTCAGGAAAGGCCCGCGAAGACCTGCGCCACTTGCCGATTGTCGCCATCGACCCCGCCGACGCGCGCGATCATGATGATGCGATCTGGGCCGAGCCGGATGGGCAGGGCGGGTTCAATGCGCTCGTCGCCATCGCCGATGTCAGCTTTTACGTCCGCCCCGGTTCTGCGCTTGACCGCGAGTCGCGAAAGCGCGGCAACTCGGTCTATTTCCCCGACCGGGTAGTGCCGATGCTGCCCGAATTGCTGTCGACCGACGTGTGTTCACTGAAAGAAGGTGAAGACCGCGCGGCGATGGTCTGCCACCTGCACATCAGCGGCGAAGGCAAGGTCACCAGCTTCCGCTTCACCCGCGCCCTGATGCGGATTGCGCACAATATCGCTTACGAAGACGCGCAGAAGGCGATTGATAGCGGCAATCCGCCCGCATATCTCGCGCATCTGTGGGACGCATGGAAAGCGCTGGCCGCCGCGCGCCATGCCCGCGATCCTCTCGAACTCGAACTGCCCGAACGGCGCGTGGTGCTGAACGAAAAGGGCCAGATCGCCGAAATCGCGATCCGCGAACGGCTCGACGCGCACCGCGTGGTTGAGGATTTCATGATCGCCGCCAATGTCGCCGCGGCCAAAGCGCTGGAGGCCAAGACCGCCCCCGTGGTTTACCGCGTCCACGAACCGCCGAGCCGCGAAAAGTTGATTTCCCTGCGCGATTACCTCGCCACGATGGGCAAGAAGCTGGCGCTGGGTCAGGTGGTGACGCCGGGCCTGTTCAACCGGATGCTCAAGGACGTCACTGACGAGGCGGAAAAGGCGCTGGTGATGGAGGCGGTGCTGCGCAGCCAGACGCAGGCCTATTACGGCCCCGCCAATGCCGGGCATTTCGGCCTTGCGCTTGGATCATACGCCCATTTCACCTCACCAATCCGCCGCTATGCCGATCTGCTGGTGCACCGCGCCTTGGTGGAGGCATACAAGCTCGAACAGCCCGCTCCACCGGGTTCACTGCCGCCAACATCTGGCCTGTCAGACCGCGACCGTGCCAGCCTGCAACAAGTGTCTGACGCGATCAGCCAGACCGAACGCCGCGCGATGGAGGCAGAACGCGACACCATCGATCGCTATGTCGCCGCATGGCTATCAGCGCGGGTGGGTGAGGTGTTCGACACCCGTATCACCGGCGTGCAATCATTCGGGTTCTTTGCCACCATCGTCGGGTTGGGCGGCGATGGGCTGGTGCCGGTTTCAACGCTGGGCGGCGAATATTTCCGCCACGACGAAGCGGCGCAGGCGCTGATCGGGACGGATTCGGGCAAGACCTATGCCTCGGGCGATCGGGTCAAGCTGAAGCTGGCCGAAGCCAATGCGCTCACCGGCGCGCTCAAATTCGTGCCGGTGGACGCTGACGGCAACGCCATCGAACCGCGCGGCACCCGCTCGTCTGAAAGGCGGCGCGGCGCTGGCGGGCCGCCGAGAAAAGAAGGCAATCACACCGTTGGTCAGCGCGGTCGCCCGGGAAATATTCGCCATCAGGGGCGAAAGCGAAAATAGCCTGCCAGGGGCTGGCAATCCCCGCACATCGTTCGCACATCGTAACGGTAAAGGAGAAACATCATGATCAAGCCAGGAAGTGCCGTACCGGCACTCAAACTTCCGCTGACCAATGGCGAGCATTTCGACCTTGCCCAGCATGGCGGCGAAAACTTCACGCTCGTGCTGTTCTACCGTGGCAAGCATTGCCCGGTATGCCGGATGCAGCTCAAGGATCTTGCCGGCAAGCAGGATGAATTCAGCCAGCGCGGCGTGAATGTGGTTGCGGTATCAATGGACGCTGAAGACCGCGCGATGGACGTCGCCGCCAAATGGGACACCGGCAATGTGCCGCTGGCCTATGGCATGACCGAAGAAACCGCGCGCCAATGGGGGCTTTATATCTCATCCGCGCTGGACGGCAGCGATGAACCGGCGGTTTTTTCCGAACCGGGGCTGTTCCTCGTCCGCCCGGACGGCACGTTGTATTTTGCGAGCGTTCAGAACACGCCATTCACGCGCCCACCGCTGGGCGAATTGTTGCAGGGCATCGATTATGCTCTGAACAAAGGCTATCCGGTGCGCGGTCTGCTGACCTGACGACCGGCAGGCGCGCGCGGGGCGAATTCATGCCTCGTGCGCGCTGGCCTGCTCGTCATAATCGCCGGGGATGATATAGAGCGGGCAAGGCAGGCTGCCGACAGCGGCAGAAAAATGCGCGACCAATGGCCCAGGCGCCGCGTCCTTGGCCGCGCCCAGCACCAATGCGGCGACTTCGGGATGTTCGGCCAGAAATTCGCTGACGATCTTCTGCCCGTTGCCGATCTTGACCGAAATGGTCGGCATGATCCCGCTTTCCGCCAGCAGGTTGCCTGCGACCCCGTGGGCGAGCATTTCGGCCCGATCGCGCGCCTCAGCCTCGATCGTGGCCTGCACTGCGCCGAATGCGCTGAAATTCTGCTGCGGCACCAATGCCAGCAGGTGCACCGCACCGCCCACCGCTGCGGCCCGGCGCGCAGCATAACGCAAGGCGGACAATGCCTCTTCGCTCTCGTCGATGATGACCAGAAATGTGCGCATAATCGTGCCCCGTGCCCTTACGGCTATCAATGCATTCGTATGGTTTGGCAAGTCCCCCAATCTGGCCTTGCCCCTCGCCTCCGAATTGGCCAGAGAATAGGGCGAGATACGTTTTCGGGAGTTTCAGCGGATCATGGCCTTGGAAATCAAGATGCCGGCTTTGTCGCCAACGATGGAAGAAGGCACGCTCGCGCGGTGGCTGGTGAAGGAGGGGGACACGGTTTCCTCTGGCGACATCATGGCCGAGATCGAGACCGACAAGGCGACGATGGAGTTCGAAGCGGTCGATGAAGGCGTGATCGCCAAAATCGCAGTGCCCGAAGGCAGCGAGAATGTGAAAGTGGGCACCGTGATCGCGATCCTCGCCGAAGAGGGCGAAGATGTGAGTGATGCAGCGGGTGCTAAGCCAAGCGCGGCTGCGCCTGCTCCGGCGCCCGCGGCTGAAAAAGAGCAAAAGCCCTCACCCGCAGCGACACCGTCCCCTTCAACAGTTGCATCTGCCCAACCCTCCGGGGACCGGATCATTGCATCGCCGCTGGCAAAGCGGATTGCCCAGCAGAACAATATCGACCTTTCCGGCATCACGGGCAGCGGGCCCAATGGCCGGATCGTCAAGGCCGATCTTGAAGGCGCATCGGCGAAGGCACCTGCCGCTTCCACGCCGCAAGCCGCAGCACCGGCCCCCGCTGCCCCGGCCAAACCCGCCACACTCGGCGGCGATCTTGATGCGCCCTATGAAGCGCAAAAACTCAACAACGTGCGCAAGGTCATCGCGCGCCGCCTGACCGAGGCGAAGCAGACTATCCCGCATATCTACCTCACCGTGGACGTGCGGCTCGATGCGCTGCTCAAGCTGCGCGGCGAATTGAACAAGAGCCTTGAGGCCGACGGCGTGAAGCTGTCGGTCAACGATCTGCTGATCAAGGCATTGGCCCGCGCGTTGCAGCGCGTGCCCAAGTGCAATGTCAGCTTTCAGGGTGACGAGCTGTTCCAATATGCGCGTGAGGATATCTCGGTCGCGGTCGCTGCGCCTTCGGGCCTGATCACGCCGATCATCCGCGATGCGGGCCGCAAGGGGCTGGCGCAGATCAGCACCGAGATGAAGGAATTGGCGGGCAAGGCCAAGGACGGCAAGCTGCAACCGCAGGAATATCAGGGCGGCACCGCCAGCCTGTCGAACCTCGGCATGTTCGGCACCAAGCAGTTCGATGCGGTGATCAACCCGCCGCAAGCGATGATCCTTGCGGTTGGCGCGGGCGAGCAGCGCCCGTGGATTATCGACGGCGCGCTCGGCATCGCCACCGTGATGAGCGCCACCGGCAGCTTCGACCACCGCGCCATCGACGGCGCGGACGGCGCGGCGCTGATGCAGGCGTTCCAGCAGTTGTGCGAGAACCCGATGGGGCTGGTGGTTTGAGGCAACTCGTCGAAGTGGCGCGCTTTGTCGTTACCGCGGCGGCCGTCGGTCTCGCGATACCGTCTTTCTATCTGCTGGTTTCCGTCTTCATCGGCGATCGTTTTTCTTTCGAAGCGTTTATCGCAGTTGGGGCGATAAGCTTCGTTCTGGCAATAATTGGCGGAGTTGTATTCGGGCTTCCGACTCTTTGGTTCCTTAGGCGGCAAGGGTGGGCCGACAAGCAAAAGGCGGTTGCGATTGTTGGCACACTGGTTGGCGCCGTCGGCGGCGTCCTCTTGAGCGCCGCCTTTTGGCAGGGGAATGCTGAATTAATACTGGCTGGACTCTGGGCGTGGGCCTTAATGGGAGCAATTGCAGGTCTGGTCTCCGCGTTGGTTTGGTTTTGGCTTCATGTCAGTGGCAACGAATCTGAGCATGCCTGATCGCTTCCCCCAAATCCGCGTCACCGCGATGCAAACCTCCTCTCCCCTCGCGGGAGAGGAAGGGGCCCGCCGCGCAGCGGTGGGAAGGAGAGGGGGCAGGCATGATCTTCTCCCCCTCGCAAAACGGATGCGGCGTGAGCCGACTGAGGCCGAAGCAAAGCTCTGGTCGATGCTGCGCGGCCAGCGCCTCGGCGGGTTGAAGTTCAAGCGGCAGGAGCAACTGGGCGACTATATCGTCGATTTCGTTTGTTTTAGTGCGCGGCTGATTGTCGAGGCGGATGGTGGACAACATGCCGAAAACAAAGACGATGCGGTTCGCGACGCTTGGCTGACTGAGCAGGGATTTCGCGTATTGCGGTTTTGGAACAATGACATTCTCGGCAATCCTGAAAGCGTTGCGCGCTTGATTCTAGACGCTGCGCAAGGCCCTCTCCCCAACCCCTCTCCCGAAGTGGGAGAGGGGCTTTGAGCGAACGCTCCCCCCAAATCCGCGTCACGGCCATGCCCGCCGACACCAACCCCTATGGCGGGGTGTTCGGCGGGTGGCTGATGGCACAGATGGCGCTGGGCGCGGGCAGCCTTGCAAGCCGGGTGGGGCAGGGCAAGGCGGTGGTGGTCTCCGCGACCGACTTCGCCTTTCCCGGCGCGATGGCGGTGGGGGATGAACTTTCGGTCTATTGCGACGTAGCCGCCACCGGCACCACCTCGCTCATCATCGCGGCCGAGGCGGTCGCGCGGGAGCGCAATGGCGAGGCCACCACCAAGGTTGCCCAAGGCACCTTCAAATTCGTTCTGATCGGCGAAGACAACCGCCCCCGCGCGGTCGCGGCGGCGGCGGCGCTGCCGGGAGCGAAAAAGTGACGCCTGTCCTACACGCAGGTCGCCTGCGATACCCACGTCATGCCCATGGTCTCTCGCCCTTCCTGTCACCCGCTGTCCGCCCCTTTAACCGGGGCCGGTTTTCACTTCCTGGACAGTGTAACATGTGTCTCCAACAGACAGCCAAGCAAAGGATAATCTGAATGTCTGCCTCTTATGATGTAATCGTGCTCGGTTCCGGCCCCGGCGGCTATGTCGCGGCGATCCGCTGTGCGCAGTTGGGGCTGAAGACCGCGATTGTCGAACGTGAAAACCTCGGCGGCATCTGCCTCAACTGGGGCTGCATCCCCACCAAGGCGTTGCTGCGGTCAGCGGAAATCTTCCACTATATGCAGCACGCGGGCGATTACGGGCTGGTTGCCAAGGGGATCGAGGCTGATCTGGCCGCCATCGTCAAACGCAGCCGCGGGGTGGCGAAACAGCTCAATCAGGGCATCGGCCACCTGATGAAGAAGAACAAGATCACCGTCCACATGGGTGAGGGCAAGCTGACGGGTGCAAACAGCCTGACGGTGAAGGGCGAGAAGGGCGAGGAAGCGCTCACCGCCAAGCACGTCATCCTTGCCACCGGCGCGCGCGCGCGCGACCTGCCGTTCGCCCCTGCTGACGGCAAGCGCGTGTGGACCTATCGCCACGCCATGACCCCCGCCGAACTGCCGGCCAAGCTGCTGATCATCGGTTCCGGTGCCATCGGGATCGAATTTGCCAGCTTCTACAACGATATCGGCAGCGAAGTTACTGTCGTGGAAATGCTCGACCGGGTTGTGCCGGTGGAGGACGCGGATGTCTCAACTTTCCTTGAAAAGTCGCTGAAGAAGCAGGGCATCACCATCATGACCGGCGCCGGTGTTGAGGGCATCAAGGTTGGCGAAAAGAGCATCACCGCCACCATCAAAGACAAGAGCGGCAAAAGCGCGAGCCATGACTTCACCCACGTCATCGTCGCCATCGGGATCGTGCCCAACACCGAAAATATCGGGATCGACGGGTTAGCCGAACTGGATCGCGGGTTTATCCAGATCGATCCCTATAGCCGCACCAAGACCAAGGGCCTGTGGGCGATTGGCGATTGCACGCCGGGGCCGTGGCTGGCGCACAAGGCCAGCCACGAAGGCGTCACCTGTGCTGAGGCGATTGCGCAGGAGCTGGGCAATAAAGACGTTCACCCGCACCCGCTCGACCGCAATGCCATCCCCGGCTGCACCTATTGCCACCCGCAAATCGCCAGCGTCGGCCTGACCGAAGCCAAGGCCAAGGAAGCGGGCTTTGACATCAAGGTCGGCAATTTCCCCTTCATCGGCAACGGCAAGGCGATTGCGCTGGGTGAGGCGGAAGGTTTCATCAAAACCGTCTTCGACGCCAAAACCGGCGAGCTGCTGGGTGCTCACATGATCGGCGCGGAAGTAACCGAGCTGATCCAAGGCTACACCGTCGGCAAGGTGCTCGAAACCACCGAAGCGGAACTGATGCAGACCGTATTCCCGCACCCGACGCTATCCGAAATGATGCACGAAAGCGTGCTCGGCGCATACGGGCGGGCGCTGCACATATAGCGCACTGGGGGGGCGATGACCGATTTTCTCGTAATCGCGTTCAGCCTTCTGGTCGCTGGTGTGGTTGCCGTTCCGCTGGCCGCCCGCCTGCGGCTGGGGTCGGTGCTTGGCTATCTGCTCGCCGGGATGGCGATCAGCCCGCTGCTCGTAATCCTTGAGGTCGATCTGGAACGGCTCCAGATCTTCGCCGAATTCGGCGTGGTGATGATGCTGTTCCTTGTCGGGCTCGAACTTGAGCCGAAACGGCTTTGGGAGATGCGCAGGCGGCTGATCGGAATGGGCGGCGGGCAGGTGGTGCTGACCACACTGGTGATTGCCGCCATCGCGCTGATCTATGGCAACGACTGGCGCACCGCCATGGCTATCGGCATGGTGCTGGCGCTGTCCTCTACCGCGATTATCGTCCAGACGCTGCGCGAGAAAGGACTGTTGCGAAGCGAGGGCGGGGAGGCCAGCTTTTCCGTGCTGCTGGTACAGGACGTAGCGGTAATCCCGATCCTCGCGATCCTGCCGCTACTGGCGGTGCCCGAACTGATGGCACAGTCCGGTGGCGGGATAGGTGAGGGCGCGCATGCCGCTGCATGGACGCTGACCGGAGATTTGCCTGCATGGCTGGCCGGGATCGTCACCGTGGCGGCTGTGGGGCTTGTTGTGTTCATCGGCAATACACTGACGCGCCCAGTGTTCCGCTTCATCGCGGGTGCGCAATTGCGCGAATTGTTCACCGGCACCGCGCTGATGTTCGTGATCGGGATTGCGTTGCTGATGTCGCTGGTCGGGCTATCCCCCGCGCTCGGCACCTTCCTTGCGGGCGTGGTGCTGGCGAACAGCGAATACCGCCACGAACTCGAAGCCGATATCGAACCGTTCAAGGGGCTGTTGCTGGGTCTGTTCTTCATCACCGTGGGCGCAGGGGTGAATTTCGCACTGGCCTTTGATCAGATTGGCGCTGTGTTGTTTTGGACCGCGCTGGTGATTGTCGCCAAGATCGCGGTGCTGGCGCTGATCGCGCGGCTGGCCGGGGTCAGGAAGCAGGCTGGCTGGCTGTTTACGTTGAGCCTCGCGCAGGCGGGCGAATTTGCCTTCGTCCTGATCGCCCTTGGCACGGCAAGTTATGTCTTCAGCCAACCGCTGGCTGATTTGCTGCTGCTGGTCGTGGCGTTGTCGATGCTGGTCACGCCGCTGTTGTTCATCTTCTATGACCGGGTGATCGCGGCGGCCTATTGCAAGGGTGAAGCTGCGCCGCCCGATACGATCGAGGAAGTGTTTCCCATCATCATAGCCGGGCGCGGGCGTGTAGGCGGGATCGTTGACCGGATTCTCGACGCGGCGGGCCACAAGGCGACAGTGATCGACCATGATTCGCGCCATCTGGAAAACCTCAAGAAATTCGGAATCAGGACTTATTTCGGCGATGCAACGCGGCCCGACCTGCTCGAAAGCGCGGGGATTGCACGCGCCCGACTGCTGGTGGTCGCGCTCGACGGCAAGGAGCAGATCGACCGGCTGGTGGGCCATGTCGCGCGAACCTATCCGCACGTGCACATCACCGCGCGCGCGATTGACCGCGATCATGTCTATAAGCTGTGGGCGCTGGGTTGCCGTGATATCATCCGTGAGACCTATGACGCCTCGCTGCGGATCGGGCGCTCTGCGCTTGAGGCGCTCGGGCATGATCGCCAATCGGTGCGCGCAATTGTTGACGCCTTCGAGGCGATGGACCGTTCGTCAATGCGCGCATTGGCCGACCTCTATCAGTCCGATTTGCCCGCGCATGAAAACGAACCGCTGATCGCCAAGGTGCGCGAACTTCGTTCCGAATGGGACCCCAAGCTGCGCCAACAGATCGACGAGATCCTCGGACGCGGCGGAAAATAGGGGCCGCGAGCGAGCCGTGCATGGGGGTGGCGGACAGGGTGGGATTCGAACCCACGGTAGGCTTGCACCTACGGCGGTTTTCAAGACCGCTGCCTTAAACCACTCGGCCACCTGTCCGCTTGCGACGCGCCCATAACCATTGTTTACGCCCAAGTCATCCCACTTCGGTTGTTGGGTATTCAGGCAAGGTGTGA
This sequence comes from Porphyrobacter sp. MBR-155, assembly GCF_040547625.1. Classification (NCBI taxonomy): domain Bacteria; kingdom Pseudomonadati; phylum Pseudomonadota; class Alphaproteobacteria; order Sphingomonadales; family Erythrobacteraceae; genus Porphyrobacter; species Porphyrobacter sp. MBR-155. The sequence goes on along the minus strand of NZ_JBEPQB010000011.1, from coordinate 36,064 downwards.
CATTCCTGTTGGCATGATTCCACGCCTGCTCCCTGCCGCCGCCCTTGCCATTGCCGCGCTTGCCATGATCGGTGCGCCGCCTGCCAATGCTCCGGCGGCTGCACAAATAGGAGGCAGCGACCCACTCAGCTTTGATGCTTACCTCGAACTGCTGAAAGCGCGCGCGCGCGGGGAGGGCGTGAGCGAGGCGACGATCGAACGGATGACTGCCGGTCTCACCCCCAATGACCGCGTGATCCGGCTCGATCAAAACCAGCCAGGCAGCGCCACCACGCGCGGATACCCGCCGATGTCGAATTACATCGCTACCCATGTCAACACAGCACGAATCGGCGGCGGGCGGGCAGTTTTTGCACAGCACCGCGAACTGCTCGCACGGATTGAACGCGAATATGGCGTGCCGGGGCCGATCATCGTGGCGATCTTTGGGCACGAAACCAGCTATGGCCGGATCAAAGGCGATTTTGATCTGTCCCGCAGCCTTGCGACTTTGGCGTGGGAGGGTCGGCGGCGTGAATTGTTCGCGGGTGAATTCGTCGCGTTGATGAAGGTCGCGGACAAGGGTTATCCCCGTTCGCAATTGGTGGGCAGCTACGCCGGGGCGTTTGGTAATCCGCAGTTTCTGCCATCCGTCTATCTGCGCCTTGCTACCGATGGCGATGGTGATGGCCGGGCAGATATTTTCACCAACCGTGCTGACACCTTTGCCTCGATCGCCAACTATTTCCGCGATGCAGGATGGCGGCCCGGCCAGCCATGGGGCGTGCGCGCGGCGGTTCCCGGCGGGTTCGATGTCAACGCCTACCGCACCCGCATCACCGCACCGCAATGCCCGCGCGTGCATGAACGCCTGAGCCGCTGGATGACCGTGGCCGAATGGCGTGCGCTTGGCGTGGTGGCGCAGCGCGGGCTGGCCGATGACGTCATGGTGTCGCTGTTCCAGCCCGATGGCCCCGGAACGCCCGCATGGCTGCTGACCGGCAATTACCGCGCGATCCTCGAATATAACTGCTCAAGCTATTACGCGATGAGCGTCGGGTTGCTGGCTGACGAAATCGTGAACTGAACAGGGCCGGTGCCTCGCCAAGCGCGGGGCGCGCGGCTATAGCCGCCGCTGTGAAAACCTCGATCCTGTCTCTATACATTGCCCTGCTGCTGCCCCTTGCGGCGGCGCTTGTTGCCGTTCCTGCACTCGCGCAGGTGCCCAAGTCTGAAAGTGGCGCGATTGTGCCCGCAGTGCCAACTGCCAATGAAGCCCCTGTGGCGCTGCTGGTTGACCTCAGCAACGGGCAAGTGCTCCACGCCCGCAACCCTGACCGCCGCTTCATTCCGGCATCGGTCACGAAGGTGATGACGCTCTACCTCGCGTTCGAGCTGATTGAAGCGGGGAAGCTTGATCCGGCTCAGGTATTCACGATGACCCCGGCGATCGCCCGTGATTGGCGGCGCAAGGGATCGACCATGTTTCTTGACATCAATGAACAGGTGCGGGTCGATGATCTGCTGATCGGCATTGCCAATGTCTCGGGCAATGATGGTGCGGCAGTGCTGGCAACCGGGCAGGCAGGGTCAATCGCGGCATGGACAGCCGAAATGAACCGCACCGCGCTGGCGCTGGGAATGACAGGGAGCCATTTCGGCACCCCTAATGGCTGGCCCGACGAAGGGCGCACCTTCACCACGGCCAATGATCTGGTGACGCTGGCCCGCGCCATAATTGCGCGCCATCCTGACAAGTTCGGTTATTACATCGGACGCATGGGCTTCGATTACAAAGGGATCGCACAGGTCAATCACGATCCGATGATCGGGCGGATTGCCGGGGCGGACGGGATCAAGACCGGCTTCACCAATGAATCCGGCTTTTCCTATCTCGGAACGGCGCAGCGCAATGGACAGCGGCTGGTGCTGGTTCTGGCGGGGGTAGAGAATGGCAGGCTGCGCGGGCGGTTGGCACGGTCCTACATTGAATGGGGCTTTAGCGCATTTGATCGCCGGCAGTTGTTTGACGCGGGCGCAGTTGTGGGCACCGCGCGGGTGCAGGATGGTTCGGCACGCCGCGTCCCGCTAGTCGCGCGCGGGCCGGTGGTGATCAACCTGCCACGCGGCATGACGGGTGAACTTTCCGCTACAATCCGCTATGAAGGCCCTCTGCGTGCGCCTTTCCCTGCCGGAGAGCAGGTTGCGGTGCTGGAAGTGACCGCTCCCGGTATGGCGCGCGCCACGATCCCGCTGTTCACTGCCGAAGCGATCGCCGCCGCTGGCCCGCTTGACCGCATATTCAACGCCATCGCGGGACTGTTTGCATGACAACCGGGCGCGGCGCATTCATCGCGCTTGAGGGCGGGGAAGGGGCAGGCAAGTCCACCCAAGCGCGCTTGCTAGCCGAAGCGCTCAGGGCGCGCGGCCTGACGGTCGTTATCACCCGCGAACCCGGCGGCACGCCGGGGGCCGAGGCGATCCGCGATTTGTTGCTGTCACCGCCGGGTGCGGGCTGGACTGCCGAGGCCGAGGCGCTGCTGTTTGCTGCGGCGCGGTCTGATCACGTGGCCAACCTCATCGTCCCGGCACTGGCGCGCGGCGAATGGGTGCTGTGCGATCGCTTTGTCGATTCGAGCCGCGCCTATCAGGGCGGAGCAGGCGGACTGGGCGATGACGCGATCCTGAGCTTGCATAATTTCGGCAGCGGCGGATTGCGGCCCGATCTGGTGATCTTGCTGGAAGGCGATGAAGCCGCGATTGCCGCGCGCCTCGCTGCGCGCGATGGCGATACCAGTGATGCAATCGGCAGTCGGCCAGCGGATTATCATCGCGCAGTGGCCTCCGCGTTCCGCGCCTTGGCAGAACGTGACCCCGATGGCTTCGCCCGGATCGATGCCATTGGTGATCCGCTGGCCGTGCATCACCGCGTCCTCGCCGCTGTCGCTCCCTTGATCGAAAGCCCGCGCGCATGACCCGCTGGCCCAACCATGGTGAGGCGTGGCGGCAATGGCGCGATGCCATTGCGGGGGAACGGATGCATCACGGCTGGCTGCTCGCGGGCAAGGCAGGGCTGGGCAAGCGTGACTTCGCCATGGCCGCCGCGCGCGCACTGGTGACTGAGCCGGGTGTTCCGCAACCCGCAGGCGCGCACCCCGATATCATCGTGCTCACCTATGGCCCCAAGGACGACAAGGGCGAGAAAGCACAGGCCGAAGGCAAGCCGTTCGACCTCGCGCGGTCGATTCGTATCAAGCAGATACGCGCGATGCAGAAACGGCTGAACACGCGGCCCACCTTGGGCGCGCGGCGCGCAATCATCATCGATCCCGCCGATGATCTGGAAAAAGCCGCCGCCAATGCTCTGCTCAAAAGCCTTGAGGAACCGCCCGCAGGGACGTTCTTTCTTCTCGTCACCCACCGCCCGGCGCGGTTGCTGCCGACGATCCGTTCGCGCTGCCGCACGTTGCGTTTTCCGGTTTTGAGCGATGCGGAACTGGCCACGATGCTGGAGGATGCAGGGCTGCCGCCCGATCCGGGGGCAATTGCCGCAGCGGACGGATCGTTCGGTTCAGCAATGCGGTTTGCCGCGCAGGATCTGGCACCGGTTTCGCGAACGATCACCGCGCTGATTTCCGGCGGTGAAAGCGGCGCTGCCAAACGCGGCGAACTGGCGCGGCTGATCGGGCCGCGCGCGGATCGTGAACGCGTGCAGGCGGTGCTTGATCTGGCGCAGGCGCTGGTCGCCCGCGCCGCGCGCGAGAATGGCGATTCTACGCAGCGCGCCCGCCTGATCGACACCCACGCCGCTTTGGTGAGCCTTGCCGCAGAGGCACCCACCGCCAATTTCGATCCCGGGCTGCTCCCGTTCGAGATCGGCAGCTTGCTTGTCGCCGCCGCGCCCGCTAGCGAACCGGCCCATGGCTGACCTTGACCCGTGCCCGTTCTACATCACCACCGCCATCAGCTATCCCAATGGACGGCCGCATATCGGCCATGCCTATGAGGCGATCGCGGCCGATGTCATCGCCCGTTTCCAGCGGCTGCGGGGTCGCACCGTCCGGTTCCAGACCGGGACTGACGAACACGGGTTGAAAATGGCGCGCAAGGCCGAGGAACAGGGCCGTAGCCCGCGCGATCTTGCTGATGAAATGTCCGGTTATTTCCGTGAGATGTGCGATACTTTGAATGTGTCGTATGATCGGTTTATCCGCACATCCGAACCTGATCATCACCGCGCCAGCCAGGCCATTTGGCAGGCGATGGAAGCATCGGGCGACCTTTATCTTGACCGCTATGAAGGCTGGTATTCGGTCCGCGACGAAGCCTATTACGACGAAGGCGAGTTGGTTGCAGGCGAGGGCGGCGAAAAACTCTCCCCGCAAGGCACCCCGGTTGAATGGACGGTCGAAGAAAGCTGGTTTTTCCGCCTGTCGAAGTATCAGGACTACCTGCTTCGGTTGCTGCGCACCCCCGGTTTTCTTGAACCCGCAAGCCGCCGCAATGAAATGATCGCCTTTGTCGAACAGGGCCTGCGCGATCTGTCTGTCAGCCGCACCAGTTTTGATTGGGGGGTCAAGGTGCCCGGCAGCGACGATCACGTGATGTATGTGTGGGTCGATGCGCTCACGAATTACATCACGGGTCTGGGCTATCCCGATGATATTCCGAACGGCATGAGCACGTTCTGGCCCGCCGATCTGCATCTGATCGGCAAGGATATTGTGCGCTTCCATTCAATTTATTGGCCTGCGTTTCTCGAAAGCGCCGGTCTGCCTGCGCCCAAAAAAGTGTTCGGCCACGGTTTCCTGCTCAATCGCGGACAGAAGGAATCCAAATCGCTCGGCAACGTCACTGATCCGTTGGAATTGGCCGAACGGTTCGGGGTCGACGCCTTGCGTTACTTCCTGATGCGTGAAGTCGCCTTCGGACAAGACGGGAGCTATTCGCCTGAAGCCATTGTTTTGCGCGCCAATGCGGAACTGGCAAACAGTTTCGGCAATCTTGCGCAGCGCACTCTGTCGATGATCGTGAAGAACATGGATGGGCGGCTGGAAACGTTCGAACCAGACGCGGCTGATGATGCTCTGCTCGCGATCGTCAAGCAGGCCTGCGCAACCGAATTGCCTCGGGATTTCGAAGCCCTGTCGTTTTCGACCGGGATCGAGGCTTGGCTCCGCGCGGTTTATGCCTGCAACCAGTATGTTGATGAACAGGCGCCGTGGGGCTTGAAGAAAACCGATCCCGAACGGATGAAGGCGGTGCTGCAAACGTTGTTCGTGGCGCTGCGCGATCTTGCCATCGCGATTCAGCCGGTGGTGCCGCAGAAATCCGCTGCGCTGCTCGATCAACTCGGCATTCCGGCGGATGAGCGCAGCTACGCGGCGCTGGAAGACCACGGCTGGTTTGACCGGCTTGTCAGTAGCGGCTTCACCGTCGCACCGCCGACGCCACTGTTCCCCCGGCTCGAACTGCCAATCGATGAAGCGACGAGCGACTGATGCTGATCGATAGCCACTGCCACCTTGAATACAAAGGTCTGGTCGAAGATCAGGCCGGCGTGCTCGCCCGCGCGCGTGCGGCAGGGGTAGGGGCGTTCCTCAATATCTCGACCCGGCAAAGCGAGTGGGATCAGGTGGTCGCAACTGCGGCGCGCGAGCCGGACGTGTTCGCCAGCGTCGGCATCCACCCGCACGAGGCCGACGCGCATCAAGATCTGGGCCACGCCGCTTTGCTGGCCGCGACCGAGCATCCGCGCGTGATCGCGATTGGCGAGACAGGCCTCGATTACTATTACGAACATTCGGATCGCGGCGCGCAGCAGCGCCTGTTCCGGATGCATATTGATGTCGCACGCGAAACGCAGTTGCCGCTGATCATCCACACCCGCGATGCCGAGGATGATACCTTTGCGATCCTTGCCGATGAGATGGCGAGGGGGACGTTTCCGGCGCTGATCCACTGCTTCACCGCTTCGGCCGAATTCGGGGCAAAGGTGCTGGAATTGGGCCTCACAATCTCGCTATCGGGTATCGTAACCTTCAAGAATGCCAAGGCCTTGCAAGACGTTGCAGCGACTGTCCCTGAAGACCGGCTGCTGATTGAGACTGACAGCCCCTTCCTGGCACCGGTTCCGCATCGCGGGCGCGTGTGTGAACCGGCCTATGTTGCTGATACGGCGGCTTTCATCGCCAATTTGCGTGGAACCGAGACGCGGGCTCTGGCAGAACAGACCACCGCCAATTTCGCGCAGCTGTTCCAGAAAGCAGGTCTGTGAAACTGGTGATGCTCGGCTCTGGCACCTCAACCGGGGTGCCACGGATCGGCGGGCCAGACGGGACGGGTGACTGGGGTGATTGCGACCCTGACGAACCGCGCAACCGCCGGACGCGGGTTTCAATCCTGGTGGAAAGCAATGATGGCAGGCGGTTGCTGATCGACACGTCGTCCGATTGCCGCGCGCAGTTGCTGGCCAACCGGATCGATAGCATCGACACGGTTTTCTGGACGCATGATCACGCCGATCATTGCCACGGGATCGACGACTTGCGGGCGTTGCGATTTGGCCGTGCGGGGCCAATCCCGGCGTTTGCCGAAACTGAAACCGTGCGGCGGTTGCGGCAACGGTTCGGCTATGTCTTTGCCGGGCAGGATGGTTATCCGACGATCTGCACCCTCGAGACGCTTGATCGTTTGCGGATGACCGCCGGGTTCGGAGTGGATTGGTGCCAGATGGAACATGGCAGCGGTGAGACAACAGGCTACAGATTTGAAGCTGATGGCAAGTCCATCGGGTATGCCACGGATTTTAGTGCCATTTCTGACGATATGATCAATCTGTTTTACGGTGTCGACATTCTGGTGAGTGATTGTCTGCGCCGTGAACCGCATCCAACCCATGCGCATCTTGCGATGGCAATCCAGTTTGGCGAAAAGTGCAAGGCTGGGCGTGTGGTGTTAAGCCATCTCGACAAAAGCATGGATTACCGCAGCCTGTGCAACGAAGTTCCAGACTTCGTGGTGGTCGGATACGACGGGTTGGAGATTGTCGCATGAACCCAGAACTGATGTTGCCGATTATCGCGAGCATCGGATGGTTGATTCTGGTTGGCGCAGGTCTCGCATCCTATCGGCTCAAGTGGAGTCAGATGGTCAAGATGGCGCTGGTGTGGATCGCCATTTTTCTTGGGCTTTATCTGCTGGTGGAGTGGTTCATGATAGCGCGGAACACCACCAGCGCACTGATTTAGATTTTACATAATATATATTATCCATCTTGAGGATCGGGATGAGCGACACCCCCAATCAGTCCCCCATTGCCCACTTGCTGGCAATCATGGCGCGCCTGCGCGATCCGCAGTCTGGTTGTGCATGGGATCTGGAGCAAGATTTCGCGAGCATCGCTCCCTATACCATCGAAGAAGCCTACGAAGTCGCTGACGCCATAACGCGTAACGACATCGATGATCTCAAGGATGAACTCGGCGATTTGCTCCTTCAGGTCGTATTTCACGCTCGCATGGCCGAGGAAGCCGGACATTTCGCCTTTGACGATGTCGCCGCCGCGATCAGCGCAAAAATGGAAGCCCGGCATCCGCACATTTTCAGCGATGCTAGCGGAATTATGGACGAAACACGCTGGGAAGATCTCAAGGCCGAAGAACGCAACGCCAAAGGGGTCACCAGCGCATTGGACGGCGTGGCACTGGCGCTGCCCGCCCTGATGCGCGCACAAAAGCTTCAGAAGCGCGCCGCGCGAACCGGGTTTGACTGGCCCGATCCGTCCGGTTCCGAAGCCAAAATTCACGAAGAAATCGAGGAACTAAACACCGCCTCTTCAGAGCAGGACAAGCTTGAAGAAGCCGGCGACCTGCTGTTTGCGGTGGTCAATTTCATCCGCGCCCACGGGATCAGCGCCGAAGACGCGTTGCGCGCGGCCAATGCCAAATTCGAACGTCGATTCCGGGGGATGGAGGCCATTGCCGGCGCGAACTTCCCCAAATTGTCGCTCGCCGCGCAAGAGGAGTTGTGGCAGCAGGTTAAAAAGACTGAATAATCAGAATTACTTACTCAGACAGGCTAGCGAATTGCCCCAATTCCTTGGGGTTGAGCCGGACAGTGAAGCGCCGCATCGGGCCATCCTCCCCTTCCCCGGCATCCTCTTCAGCCAGCACATCGCCATGCGCGTGGAGCCAGGCGATCCGGCGGCCATCGTTCAACGGAAGTATGAACGAAACTTCCCGCGCGCCGCCTGTCAGCAACCGGGCCAATTCAGCCTCAAGCGACTCCACCCCCTCGCCCGTCACAGCCGACAGGATCACCGCCCCCTGCCCCTCGACCGAGTTCCGCAATTCTTCAATCTGTTCAGCATCTAACAAGTCACACTTGTTCCAGACTTCAAGAATCGGAATGGCGCTTGTGCCAGTGTCCTTATCGATCACCCCAAGATCCCCGAGCACGTTAATGACCTGCTTCTTCTGCGCCGCATGGCTGGGGTTGGCCATATCACGCACATGGCAGATCACATCGGCAGCCGTCACTTCTTCCAACGTGGCGCGGAAAGCCGCCACCAGCTGCGTTGGCAGGTCGGAAATAAAGCCCACGGTGTCGGACAGGATCGCTTTTTCAACACCCGGAAGGCTGATCGCCCGCATGGTCGGGTCGAGCGTGGCGAAGAGCAGGTCTTCGGCCATCACTTCCGCGCCCGTCAACCGGTTGAACAGCGTCGATTTGCCCGCATTGGTATAGCCGACCAGCGCAATCACCGGCCACGGTGCCCGGCCGCGCCGATCCCGGTGGAGGGTGCGCGTTTTGCGAACTTGGTCAAGTTCACGGCGCAACCGGCTCATACGCTGGCGAATCATCCGGCGGTCAGCCTCAATCTGCGTCTCACCCGGACCGCCAAGAAAGCCAAAGCCGCCGCGTTGGCGTTCAAGGTGGGTCCAACTGCGCACCAAGCGGCTCTGCTGGTAATCGAGATGGGCAAGCTCAACCTGCAAGCGGCCTTCCGCCGTCGCGGCACGCTCCCCGAAAATCTCGAGGATCAGGCCGGTGCGGTCGATCACCTTGCGTTTCAACTTGTCTTCAAGGTTGCGTTGCTGAATCGGGGTGAGAGCACCGTCCACAATCACCAGGTCGGCTTCGTATTGTTCGCACCAAACCGCGATATTCTGCACCTGCCCGGAACCGAACAAGGTGTTGGGCTGCATTTTTCGCACCGGCAGGATCGCCGCATGAGCAATCACCACGCCTATCGCGAGCGCCAGCCCTTCTGCCTCGGCCAGACGTTCGGCTGCGTCCAGATCATAGCGCAGCGCGCGGATATCCGGGCACAGCACCAGCGCCCGCGCGCCGCGGGTCACCTCTTCCTGAAGATCGCTATCGAAGCTCAGCCGCTTGCCCCGTTATCATCGTCATCATCATCAACGATGAGATCAACTGGGCCCACGGGCTGAATAGTGGAAACCGCGTGTTTGTAGGCCAATTGCACCGCGCCGTCGCGTTCGAGCAGCATGCAGAACAGGTCATAGGCAGCAATCCGGCCCTGCAACATCACGCCGTTGACCAGGAACATCGTGACCTCGACATGCGCTTCAGCCACGCGGCTGAGGAACACATCTTGCAGCATTTTCTGCTTTTTGCCGCCAGATTGGCTCGCGAACTGTGCAGGATCGAGCGATTGGCCGGGCATGATCGTCGAAATGGAGTGCTTGTATACCAACTGCGATTGTCCATCGCGGCGCAGCAGGATCGAAAAATTGTCGAACCAGGTGACAATTCCCTGCAATTTCACGCCTTTCACCAGAAACATGGTGACGGGAATCTTGTTCTTTCGCAGGAGATTGAGAAAAGCGTCCTGAAGACTGCCTTGCCTGCCTGCCGATCCGCCGCCTTCATCGCTGCGCGCTTCGCTTGGCGCGGCAGGGCGTGATATTATTCGAGGGGTGAGCGTTCGCCCGCTGGTCATGGTCTTTGCTCCTGTTTTTGGCGGTGCCTTTGCGCTCCGCGATCTTGGGCGTTCGGCCGCATAAAAAAGCGCGACCTGTTGCCATACTGCATAATGGCAATTGCACAGCAAAGCGACAAGGCTTGATTTCGCAGGAGGTTCCGACAGCTAGCGGTCGTTCAATCGTCCTCGTCGCGCCGGTCAACCATGCCGAGCAGCTTCAGCTTGCGGTGCAAGGCCGAACGTTCCATCCCGATAAAGCTCGCCGTTCTGGAGATATTGCCCGAAAACCGGCGGATCTGGATGGTGAGGTATTCACGTTCAAAGCTTTCGCGCGCCTCGCGCAGTGGAACGCCCATGATCGCGGTCAGGCTTTCGCCTGTCATTCCGATCTGGCCCCCGACAATCTCTGGCGGCAGCATATCTGGCTCCACCACACCAAGCTTGTCGCGCGGGGTCATGATAATCGTTCGTTCGACCACATTGCGCAGTTGGCGAACATTGCCGGGCCAATCATAGGCCTGAAGCGCCGCCATCGCCTCGGTTGAGATATCGGGCGGGACAAGCCCTTGATCGTTCGAATAGCGGGTGAAGAAATGTTCGGCCAAAGCCGGGATGTCCTCACGCCGCTGCGCCAGCGAAGGCAGCGCTACCGGCACCACGTTGAGCCGGTAGAAAAGATCTTCGCGGAACCGTTTTTCGGCCATTTCCACGGTCAGATCGCGCGTGGTCGAAGACACCACCCGCACGTCCACCCCGATCTGACGCGTGCCGCCGACCCGCACAAAGCTCTGATCGGTCAAGACTCGCAATATCCGCGCCTGGGTGGAGAGCGGCATGTCGGCAATTTCATCGAGATAGAGCGTACCGCCATCGGCCAGTTCGAGCAGTCCGGGGCGCACCTGCTTGCCGCCCGATTCCTCGCCAAACAATTCCTGTTCGAACCGTTCCGGAGTGATACGCGCCGAATTGACCAGCACGAACGCCCCGTCGGCACGCGTGCTCCAAGCGTGGAGCAGGCGCGCGGCAACTTCTTTCCCCGCGCCGGGAGGGCCGGAGATCAGCACACGGCTGCCGGTGCTCGCCACCCGCTTCAAAGTCGCGCGCACCGCATTGATGGCTGGCGAATTGCCGGTGAATTCGGCGCTACCCCAACTGCCTTCGCGCAAACGGCTGTTTTCACGCCGGAGCCGATCAGTCTCGGTCGCGCGTTCAACCAGCAGCAGCAGACGTTCAGCCTCAAACGGCTTTTCGATGAAGTCCATCGCCCCGCGACTGACAGCCGCCACCGCGGTATCGATATTGCCGTGGCCGGAAAAGATAATCACCGGCAGGTTCGGTTCGCGCACCTTGATCGCATCGAGCAGTTCCAGCCCGTCCATCGCACTGCCGTGCAGCCACACATCCAGCAGCACAAGGCTGGGGCGGCGTTCATCGATTGCAGCAAGCGCTGCGGTGCTATCGGCAGCGGTGCGGCAGGCATAACCCTCGTCTCCGAGCACGCCAGCCACCAATTCGCGGATATCACGTTCGTCGTCGACGATCAGGATTTCGAGCGCCATGGGCACAGTCCTTTGGCTTGAGATTCGGGTTTCAGTCGGGCCAGCATCATACTGCCCCGCCATCGAGAGGTTGCGGATTGCGGGCAAAGCGCAAGGTGACACGGGTGCCACCTTCAGACGTGCTGGCAAAGCTCATGTCGCCTTCATGTTCGTCGACGATCTTGTTGACGATGGCGAGTCCCAACCCTGTGCCTTTTTCGCGGGTAGTCATATAGGGTTCGGTGATGCGTTCGCGGTCGTTAGGTAGGCCTATACCATTGTCTTCGATAGTGATGGCGATCGCATCACCGGCATCGCGCATCGTTACCGCGATTTCGCCAGCATAGAGGCCAAGCGCTTCAGCCGCGCGCGCCTCGACCGCCTCGACCGCATTCTTGAGCACATTGGTCATTGCCTGGCCGAACTGGTGCCGGTCACACCGCAGCTCACGATCGGCAAGTTCTGAGGATGTGACGCTGAAGGCGATACCCGAATGTGCAACTTCCTGCAGGAACACCGCCTGGCGCACCAGATCAAGCGCATCCTCGTCGCGGAACACAGGTTTGGGCAGGCGGGCGAAGGATGAGAACTCATCCACCATCTTGCGCAAATCGCCGACCTGCCGGACAATCGTGTTGGTAAGTTCATCGAACAGGTCGCGGTCTTCATCACCCACCTGCGTACGATACCGCCGCTTGAGCCGTTCGGTGGCCAGCTGAATGGGTGTTAGCGGGTTCTTGATCTCATGCGCGATCCGGCGGGCAACATCCGACCACGCCGCCTGGCGTTGATCGAGCAGCTGCCGGGTAATATCCTCGAACGTGATAACATGCCCGCTGGTGCCCGGCGCGGCCGTGACTGCAAGCGTCAACAATTCGGTTCCCTTGGCATGGGTGATGATCGCCCGTTCCTTGCCGTCCGCAATCATGCGGCTCAATTCGGGCGCCAGTGCATGGAGCGATTGCCCGATCATGCTGGTGCCGTCGCCGCCTAGAATGCTCCCCTGCGGCGCCAGTAGCGTCTGCGCCGATGAGTTCATCAGTGTCACGCGCATCTTGTCGTCAACCGATATCACGCCTGCGGTGACCGATTCCAGCACGGCTTCGGTAAAGGCGCGGCGATCATCGATCTGGCGATTGGCGCTGACCAGCGCCTGCGTCTGCTTATCGAGCTGCGCGGTCATGCGATTGAATGCGCGGTTCAATAGGCCAATCTCGTCCGCTCCCGTGCGTCCTTCAAGGCGCAGCGCAAAATTACCTTGCCCAACCTTGCGCGCAGCAGCCACAAGATCGGTGAGCGGTTCCACTTGCCGATCGGCAAAGCGCAGCGCGAACCAGATCGCCACCCCGACCAACAGCAGGCTGACCGTCACCAGCGCAATGTTGAAGCGCAGTTGCAAGGTTCGTGCGCTGCTTGTCAGCCGACCATAGGCGGTCACAATCGACTGCGCGCGCGCCCAAGAATTGAACATCTTTTCTTCGGTGGTACGGGCATTGTAGAGGAACACCCCGCTATCGGGGTCAATCGCCACCAAAGCCTCGATCCGCTCAGGGCTGCCAGCGACGACGGCAAACTCGCCTTGGTCAAGCCGGGGCAAGGCGGCACGGCTGAATTCGAGCGGGCTGTTGTCCTCGGTCAGATTGAGGATTGCAGCCGTGCGCAAGCTGCCGTCTGGCATCCGCTGAAGAACCGCGCTCTCGGAGATTTCGCGTGCCTGCGCCTGATAGGCGTAAAAATCCGGAAAGTCCGGATCGGTAATCGGCACTCGCACAAGGATCTCGCGCATGTCGGTCGCCATCGTGATGGTGTTCTGTTCGACGTCGCGCTGGTTGGCATCGTAGTAATTCTGCGCCAGCGCATTGGCATTTTCCATCAGCCCGCGCGAATCGTCGGAAAACCAGAAATCGACCCCGGTCTGGAACAGGAACGCGGCGAATCCCGCCACCAGCAAAGTGGGTAGCGCGGCCACCATAGAGAAGAAGAATACGAGCCGGACGTGCAACCGCGCAGTGCTCCCCGCAGCACGGCGCAGCGCCAATCGGCGGCCGATCAGCACCAGCAGCGCCATCGCGGGCACCAGCGTTGCCATCAGCAACACCGAAACCTGCATGGTTGGCAGAAAACCATCCGGCGCAGCGGTGCGATTGAACGCAAAATAGGTCGCGATCACTGAACCTACCAAGGCCGCGATAGACACGAGTTCAAGCCACAGAAACACGTTGGCCCGGCGCGCAGCGATCACAAACCGACGCCACCAACGTGGTGGCTGCCAGTGCGTCAGGCCTATTGTGCGCGGTGAGGGATCATCCATCGTTGCTCACTTACAACAATGGTGTGGCAAATATGCAAGATCATTCTGACAAACCGCTATTCAGGCACGATTTCAGTGCGTCGAAAAGCGATCCGGCTCCAGCCCCAACTCGCCAATCCGCTTGCGTAAGGTGTTGCGGTTGATGCCGAGCAGTTGGGCGGCACGCAGCTGATTACCGCCAGTGCGGCCCAGCGCATATTCGATCAGCGGCTTTTCAAACGCCGCCAACGCGCGGTGGTAAAGCGTGCCTGACGGCGGAGACTCGCCAGCCAGCCACTGCGCCAGAGCAGCGGAAAACCCGCCCTGCCCGCCGTTTGCCGCCTGGTTCGGAGCCGAAATTTCCTGACCGATAATGTCGCTGACGCTGCTCGCATCGATCCGATCCTCGCGCGCCATCAGGGCGAGGCGGTAAACCACATTGCGCAGTTCGCGAACATTGCCGCGCCAGTTCCGCACTTCTAATTGCGCCATCGCTTCGGGTGTCATCTGACGTCGAGGTAAGCCATCTTCGGCGGCCAGCGTCAGGAAATGCTGCGCCAGCGCGGCAATATCCTCGCGCCGTTCGCGCAGTGGCGGCAATTCGATCGGCACGACGTTGAGGCGATAGAACAAATCCTCGCGGAACGTGCCTGCCGCAATCATCGGGGCCAAATCGCGATTGGTGGCAGCGATGATGCGGACGTTGACCGCAATTTCCTGCCGCCCGCCAACGCGCCGGATGCGCCCCGATTGCAGCGCGCGCAGCAGCCGGGTTTGGGCTTCGGCCGGCATATCGCCAATTTCGTCAAGGAACAGCGTGCCGCCATTGGCCTGTTCAAACTTGCCGATCGCCTGCGCTATGGCTCCGGTGAACGCACCCTTTTCGTGGCCGAACAGTTCGCTTTCAACCAGATCGGCAGGGATCGCAGCAGTGTTGACTGCCACGAACGGCCCGGTGCGGCGGTTGCCGAGTTGATGGATCGCTTCGGCCACCAGTTCTTTGCCGGTGCCGCTTTCGCCCGTAATCAGCACGGTGAGATCATTGCGCAGCACGCGGGTGATCATGCGATAGACGCCCTGCATCGCCGGGCTGCGGCCTACCAGCGGCATTCGCTCACCTTCGCCGCCGGACAGCGTATCTTCATTCATATCCGCAGCAGGCGCGCGCACACCGGCCGCCTGCCGCACCGCGTGAACCAGTTCATCGAGATCAAACGGCTTGGGGAAATATTCGAACGCGTCGCTTTCACTCGCGCGCACCGCCGTATCGAGCGTGTTCTGTGCCGACAGCACGATGATCGGCATGTCCGGCGCAGCTCTTCGCACGGCAGAAAGGCTTGCCAGCCCGTCTCCGTCTTCGAGGATGACATCGGTCAACATGACAGCGAATGTGTGCCCGTCCAGCAGCCGGTCACGTGCGGCGATGGTGCTGCATTGCGCGATGGCAAAGCCTTCGTCTTCCAGGGCGGCGGTAATGACTGTCGCGATGGCGGCATCATCCTCCACCAGCAGGATCATATCGGACGGGAGATGGGCCATGGTCTATGTTGCGTCCTGCGCCTGCGGCAAATGCAGCCGGAAATGGGTGAGGCCTGCGCGAGCATCGCGTTCGTGACTGACATTGCCGCCCATGTCGCGCATCAGCTTGCGCACCAGCGCAAGGCCAAGCCCCTGACCCGAAGGTTTAGACGAAACGAATGGTTCGAACACATGGTCGCGCAAAGCGGGGTCAATGCCGGGGCCATTATCGCTGATGGTGATTTCAATCGGTAAAGTCACGGCGCGGCCATGCCGAACCGCACTGAACGCAAACCCGCTGACGAACCGCGTCTGAACCGTGACAACCGCCGCTTCGTCGGTGCCCAGTGCGGCATCGCGGGCATTGGAAATCAGGTTGATCAGCACCTGTTCAAGCGCATCACGGTTGACCAGCACTGGCGGCAGCGAGGGATCAAACGCCTCATGGATTTCAAACGCGGCATGATTTCCGCTGGCCGCGCGCACAGTCGCCACCGCTGCGCGGATCGCCTCGTGCGGGTTGCAGGCATCGACCGGGCCGGTGCGAGTGCTGCCAAGCTGCTGCATCCGGTCGATCAGCCGGGCGATCCGGTCGACCTCTCCGGTGATCATCCGTGCAAGTTTCTTGTCAGCATCGGGCAGCTTGCGTTCAACCAATTGCCCTGCCCCCCGGATCGCGGCGAGCGGGTTCTTGATTTCATGCGCCAACACAGCAGGCGCGCCCAGAATTGCCTCGGCATCGGATGAATGGGCTGCGTCATCATGCCCGATCTGCGACAGGGTCACCACCCGCCAACCGGGAAACCCGCCGAGCGGCGATGCGGTAAGATTGATCCTGGTTTCGCCTTGGCCAACCCGGATTACCAGATCGCGCGCGACCAATGCATCATCACTTGATCCAAGCCTTGCTTCGACGCGGGGATCGAGCGGGCCGATCCGGTCAATCAGACGGGTACCGATCAGGCGGTTGGCACTCGTGCCGAGCAAGGCTTCGGCGGCATGATTGGCCTCGGCAATGCGGCCCTGATCATCGATTAGCAGCAGCGCAAAAATCAACCCGGAAAGCTGCGCGCGGGCATCGGGCGCGATATCGGCTCCTTGCTCCCTGCTGCGTATCGCCACCACTCAGGCCGCCTGTTGCATCAGAAACGGTGTGTAAAAGCGTTCAATCTCGCCCAGCACCTGATCTGCATCGTCGATGAAGATGGCCTTGTTGCGGAAGTCGGCCGAGCCATGCAGGCCTTTGGTGTACCAGCCCAGATGCTTGCGCGCCATCTTGACCCCGGTATCGCGGCCATAGTGATCGAGCATCCGGCGGTAATGTTCCACCACCAGCGCGTATTGTTCGTCAATCCCCGGTGCGGGCCACGCTTCGCCGGTGCGCCACCAGTGCATGACCTGCCCCAGCAGCCACGGCCTGCCATAGGCGCCGCGTCCGATCATCACCCCATCCGCGCCCGATTGACCCAGCGCATTGGCCGCGTCTTCGATGGAGCAGATATCGCCGTTGACGATCACCGGAATGTTCACCGCATCCTTAACCTTACGCACGAACGCCCAGTCGGCGCTGCCTTTGTACATCTGATTGCGGGTGCGCCCGTGGACGGTGACCATCTGCACGCCGATATCCTCGGCCATGCGGGCAAGGTCAGGCGCGTTCAGGCTATCGTGGCACCAGCCCATCCGCATCTTGACCGTGACCGGCACCTTCACCGCTTTCACCGTCGCTTCCATCAGCCGCACCGCCAGCGGCACTTCGCGCATCAACGCGCTGCCCGCCAGCTGGCCGACAACCTTGCGCACCGGGCAGCCGAAATTGATGTCGATAATCGCCGCGCCATTGCCTTCCTGAAGCTTGGCAGCTTCGGCCATGCTGGCAGGATCGCAGCCAACCAGCTGCATCGACACCGGTTCTTCAATCCGGTCCCACGCGGTTTTCTGCACGGATTGGCGGGTTTCACGGATCGCCGCCTCGCTCGCGATCATTTCGGTGACGTTTAGGCCCGACCCGTAACGCCGCACCAGCGTGCGAAACGGCATGTCGGTCACCCCGGTCATCGGCGCGAGCACCACCGGATCGGCAACCGTAACCGGGCCGATGGCAAGCGGCCTGATCGCCGGAGGGGTGGGAAGCATGGTCATGGTGGATGTGTGCCTAATAATTGGGCAGGCGCATAGTGGATTGCCGAAAGCCCGTCCAGACCTTAAGCGACTGCGGCGATGGCAAGCTTGCCCCCCCTTCCCCCCTTTGCAGCAATCGTGGTCGCCGCGGGCAGAGGCCTTCGCGTGGGCGGCGATACGCCGAAACAGTTCAGGATATGGCGCGGGAAACCGCTGCTCCGGCACTCGGTTGAAGCGCTGCGGTCAGCGGGGGCCGATCCGCTGGTGGTGGTGATTGCCGCTGATGCGCTGGCCGATGCGGCGGAGGCGCTTGGCGGTGTCGATGGCGTGCAGTTCGTTACCGGCGGCGCGACCCGGCAGGATTCGGTGCGTAACGGGCTTGAGGCACTGGCCGATGCAGCGCCGCAGCGGGCGCTGATTCACGATGCTGCCCGCCCTGACCTGCCGCACGAGGTGATCGCCCGATTGCTTGCCGCGCTGGACAATCATCCCGGTGCAGTTCCGGTGCTGCCGGTGGTCGATAGCCTAGCGGTGGCAGGCGATAGCGGGCTGATGGCTGGCAAGGCGGAGCGCGAAAGCCTACGCCGCGTCCAGACCCCGCAGGCGTTCCGATTTGCCGATATTCTCGCCGCGCACCGTATCTGGACGGGCGCAACCAATGCGGGCGATGATGCGCAGGTGCTGACAGACAGCAGCGGTTCAGTTGCGTTGGTCGATGGAGACGAGCGCCTCAGGAAAATCACCTTCGCGGAGGATTTCGTGGATACCGATGCAACTCCCGCATTTCGCATTGGTCAGGGTTATGACGTTCACCGACTGCAGGTTGGCGAGGAACTGTGGCTGTGCGGGGTACAGATACCCCACGACAAGGGGCTATCCGGCCATTCCGATGCCGATGTTGCGCTCCACGCGATTACCGATGCCGTGCTCGGCGCGATTGGCGCGGGCGATATCGGCACGCACTTCCCCCCGAGCGACCCGCAATGGGCCGGTGCCCGTTCGGCGCGCTTTCTCGAGCACGCCGTCAACCTCGCGCGCGATGCTGGCTACAAAATAGGCAATGTGGATCTGACCTTGATTTGCGAAGCGCCCAAAATCGGGCCGCATCGCATCGCCATGCGCAGCGCCGTTGCCGAAATAATGGGCGCATCCGAAATTGCCATCAGCATCAAGGCGACCACCACAGAAAGGCTCGGCTTCACCGGCCGCGGCGAAGGTATCGCCGCACAAGCCATTGTTCTTATGATCGTTACTTAAGAAGGAGTTGCTCCATGCCCCGTCAAATTCTTGCCCCTGCCCTTGCCTTCGCGGCGCTCGCCTCTGCACAAACCGCCCACGCTCAGCAGCAGGCCTGCGTCGCTCCGGCTGACCTTGGCGATGCCGTGGTTTACGCCATGCCGATTGCCTTTGACGCGGCCCGCAATGCCTGCGCCAACCGTCTGTCGCGCGATGGCTTCATGGCAAAAGGCGGCGAGGCGTTCATCGCCAATTTCCGTTCGCAGCAGAACGCCGCCTGGCCGGGCGCGTTTCGATTGCTCAAGACCTTCATGGCTGACGAAAGCAGGGAAGGCAGCGATGTAGACATCAACGCCTTGGTCGCGGCCCTACCCGAAGAATCGCTGCGCCCGTTTGTCGATGGCATGGTCGGCCAGATGATCGCGCAGGAAATCAAAGGCGATAGCTGCGACAAGATTGAACGCGGACTTGAACTCATCAGCCCGCTGCCGACGGAGAATGTCGGCGGACTGTTTGCGTTTATTGCCGAAATGGCCGATTTGAAGAAACCGTCGATCTGCGCGGTCACTCCCTCTCAGGCGAAGAAGTAGACCAATGCCCTTAACGCTGTTGCCCGATGATATCACCGCGCTTGCCGCCAAGGTTGTGGCAGAAAATGCCGCCGCCGGGCGCACGGTGGCGATCGCGGAAAGCTGCACGGGCGGGTTGGTGGCCGGAGCCTTGACCGAAATCGCTGGCTCCTCCTCTGTGCTGGATCGCGGCTTTGTGACCTATTCCAATGAAGCCAAGATGGAGATGCTTGGCGTTGCCAGCGACATCATCGAAACCTTTGGCGCGGTGTCAGTGGCGTGCGTCTGGGCGATGGCCAAAGGTGTGCTCGAACGATCAAACGCAGATGTGGCGGTTGCGGTCAGCGGCGTGGCCGGGCCGGGTGGCGGAACCTTGCACAAGCCGGTCGGCACTGTCGTATTCGCCCGCGTGATCCGCGATGCTGATAGCGAACCCGATGGCGAGCTTAAGTTCTTCGAAGGCGGCGAAGGCCCCGATGGCCGCGCCACCATTCGCCATCAGGCGACGCTTTGCGCGCTGGAACTGCTGTTGCCGTAAAGCTGCGCGGCGCGGGCCTCGAACGCTTCGACCATCTTGCGGAACGCGCGGTCGAAATATTGCCCGGCAATTTTTTCGAACAGGCGGTTTTTGAAGGTGAATTCGACCAGAAAATCGATTTCGCAGGTGTGATCGTCCACCGCACGGAACGTCCAGACATTGTCGAGATCGCTTAGCGGGCCATCAACATAATGCACCGCAATCTTGTGGGGCCGATCCTTGGCCACGCGCGACGTGAAGGTTTCGCGCAACGATTTGAACCCGACCACCATATCGGCAACCAGTTCGGTTTCGGTATTCGATCGCACCCGCGTCGCAATTACCCACGGCAGAAATTCGCCATAGCGGCCAACATCTGCGACCAGATCGAACATCTGCTGCGCGCTATACGGCAGCCGCCGGGTTTCATGAATGCCCGGCATTATGCCCCGGCTTTCGCAGCCGCCCGCGTCAGCTTTTCTTCTCGTGCGGCGCGCATTACCGCGAAATCATCACCCGCATGATAACTTGAACGGGTAAGCGGGCTGGATGCGACTTGCAGGAACCCTTTGGCCCGCGCAATCGCGCCGTAAGCGGCGAAGGCCTTGGGGGTGACGAATTCCTCGACATTGGCGTGCTTGGGCGTGGGCTGGAGATATTGGCCCATGGTGATGAAATCGACTTCGGCCGACCGCATATCGTCCATCACCTGATGCACTTCGAGCCGCTGTTCGCCCAGCCCCAGCATGATCCCCGATTTGGTGAAGATCAGCGGGTTGTGCGCCTTCACCTCTTCCAGCAACCGCAGCGATGCATAATAGCGCGCGCCTGGCCGGATGGTCGGATAGAGACGTGGCACCGTTTCGAGGTTATGATTGTAAACATCTGGTCCTGCTTCACAAATAGCCTCAACCGCGCGGCGCATTTTGCCGCGGAAATCCGGCGTCAGGATTTCGATGGTGGTGTTGGGCGTATTGCGGCGTAGCGCCTCGATCACCTTGACGAACTGTGACGCGCCGCCATCGGGCAGATCATCGCGGTCCACCGAGGTGATGACGATATGTTCCAACCCCATCTTCGCGGCGGCAATGGCGGTGTTTTCCGGCTCCATCGAATCGACCGCGCGCGGCATCCCGGTCTTTACGTTGCAAAACGCGCAGGCGCGCGTGCAAACATCGCCGAGAATCATCACGGTGGCGTGCTTTTTCGTCCAGCACTCACCGATATTGGGGCAGGCGGCTTCCTCACACACGGTATTGAGGTTCAGTTCGCGCATTAGCCGCCGGGTTTCGTGATACCCCTCGCTCACCGGCGCACGCACGCGGATCCAGTCAGGCTTTCGCTGACGTGCGGGGCGATCGGATTGCTGGTCGGGCTGCGGCTGGCTGGAGAGATCGTTCATGCCCTGCCATTTAGGAGCGCGAACCGAGTCCCGCAAGCAGGTGCGGGTTCATCGGGCAAATACGCCGCTTGTCGATGCGCATCAGTCGCTGCATATCGGGACTATGGCCCATTCAACGCTCAAGAACATCGCCCTGCTCATCGATGCGGACAATACAACCCCGGAAGGGATCGACCCGGTGCTGACCGTGATGGCCGAACTGGGGCAGGTCAATATTCGCCGTGCCTATGGCAATTTTGCCAAGGATAACCTGTCCCGCTGGGGTGAAATCAGCAACAAGTACGGCATCCGCCCACAACAGCAGTTTGACGTGTCCAAGGGCAAAAATGCGACCGATATGGCGATGACGATCGATGCGATCGACCTGCTTTATCAGGGCAAGGTTGACGGGTTCGGGCTCATGACCTCTGACAGCGATTTTACCCCGCTGGTCACGCGGCTGCGGCAGGACGGAATTATCGTTTACGGCTTTGGCGAGGAAAAGACGCCGCTGGCATTCAAATCGGTTTGCACCCGCTTCATCGAAATCAAGCAGTTGATCGCCAGCTACGCCGCTGACAAGCCGGGGGCAAAGGCTGACACCGCAGCCCGCGCTGCCGCGGACAGCAGTAGCGCTGTCGATGACGAATTGCTTGAGCTTATTACCGCTGCCTATTCCGAAGCCAAACGCGATGACGAAGGCTATGCCCTGCTGCAACAGGTGGGGCAGATCGCTGGAAACCGCTCCAGCTTCGATGTGCGCAATTACGGGTTCAAACGATTGTCCGACCTGTTTGCCTCGCTCGGCAATTTCAAGCTTGAACGGCGGGCCGACGGGCAGGTTTACGTCAAACGGCTGCGCTGATCGCCTGCGCCTGCCGCTGCATACGAAAAGAGCGCCGGATTCGTCATCCAGCGCTCGGTTCAAGGTCAGGGACTGTTACCTGAGTGGTCAGCTGACCGTGGCCGGGGTCTCTGTTGCCAAGCTGCCTTCGGTCGCAACGTCTTGAGGCGCGGCGGAATCTTTCAACAGCTGCGCCGCATAGGATCCCCACAGTCTGGCAACAGGAATGCGCACGCCTTCCACCTTGGCAAGATTTTGGCTGGCCGCAGCCGCATCACCCATCGCAATCTGGGCAATGCCGAGCCGCGTCAGTGCGAGATTGCGGTCAACGCCGGGGAGCGAAAGGCTCTTTTCATAAAACCGCACCGCCTTGGCATATTCACCATAGTTCAGGAACGCATCGCCCGCTGCCAACACCGTCCGCATCTGCGCCGACGCCGCGCCAGCATCACGTTCGAGCGCCGGCAGATCGGCCCGATCAGCGGCAATGCGTCCGGATGCGATCCGGTACTGTTCATCAACAAAGCTATCCGAACCCTTGGGGATGATGCCGCTTGAATAAGCGCTATCGA
This sequence comes from Porphyrobacter sp. MBR-155, assembly GCF_040547625.1. NCBI lineage: Bacteria > Pseudomonadati > Pseudomonadota > Alphaproteobacteria > Sphingomonadales > Erythrobacteraceae > Porphyrobacter > Porphyrobacter sp. MBR-155. The sequence goes on along the minus strand of NZ_JBEPQB010000011.1, from coordinate 13,550 downwards.
TCAGTTCCTTGACCTCCAGCGGCAGGCGACGGGAATCAGCGGCTTCGATGTAATAAATGTAATCGCTCTTTTCCGTGAGCGTGCCCACCTTCTTACCAAGCCGCAGCAGGTCAAGCAGCACTTGCGGATCAAAATCGTTGAGATTGCGCGTGAGGTTCACCCCGTCGCGCCAGTTTTCCGGAGTTGGATAATCGCCCACCCAATCCGAAACGAAATCATAAACCTGCGGCACGATTTCGTTGGTGTAAGCGATCGCTACCCCGCGCTTGTACCACCGTTCATCGACAGGCAGGGCCTGTTCCTTGCGCTGGGCAATCGCCGAACTGAGATAGGCCAGTCCTTCGGAATAAAGATCATCGCTGAAATAGGTTTCAGCCATGTTCATCTGCAAATCAGCCATGCTGACGTTTGCACTGGTATAGTTGAGATCAATGGCACGCTGCAGATAGGTGCGCGCTTTTTCGTGCTGGTTCAGATTGGAAGCAATCTGAAACGCGACCAGATTAAAGCGGCCCTGTTCAGCGGGCTGGATATTGTCGCTATCAAGCATCATTTCCACGCCCTGCAACTGCATCGGCAGATCCTTGCCGAGAATCGCAGCGTTGAAGATCATTCCACCCAGCGCCTGCTTTTCATCGGACGACACTGCCAGCGGCACCATCGCAAGGATCTGCGGTTTAAGCGCGGCAAAATCCGCTCCTTCTGCCTTGATCGCGGCGTCAATAGGCTGATAAGCAGCGACGAATTCCTTGGAATAGGCCGCCTTCGCTTCCTCTTTCTTGTCATCCTTCTTTTTCTTCTGCGCATGGGCCGCGTCGGTGAAGCCCGGCACAGCCAATAACGCGGTGCCGCTGGCAAGTGCGAGTGCGAGCGCAAATTGCCGGGCAAAGCCAAGGGAACGACGGTGGGGCGAAAACAAAGTGGTCACAGCATCCTCCAATTGTAGGGCAGCATTGCACCGATTTGGCCAGGGTGCCGCCTGAATCTCCTAGGCAGCCTTTGGACGGCTCACGCCAGATTTGCAATTCCCGCTAGGCAGTCCGTGCTGAACGGCCTTTGAATGGTGGTATGTGCTCCCGTTCAGCCGCTTGCAAATGTGGAAAAATGCACGCTGTTCGCGCTGTGTTCGTCTCCGAAGGTGGCGAAAGCGCGGGCGCAGGCCTAGATAGAGACTATTGCATGGCCCCTCGCGGTCATTGCCGCCACAGCGGCTCCCTAATACGTCCAGAAGAACACCAACAGAAACGGCACCACCCTTGAGCGACGACAGTGAAATCCTCGATTCCCCCGTTCCTTCCCCGATGGGGGGGTTTGAACGCATCGATATCGTCGATGAAATGAAATCGAGCTATCTCGATTACGCGATGAGCGTGATCGTCAGCCGCGCGCTGCCCGATGTGCGCGACGGGTTGAAGCCGGTGCACCGCCGCATCCTGTTCGCCAGCCAGGAAGGCGGCTTCGTCGCGGGCAAACCTTACCGCAAGAGCGCCAAGATCGTTGGCGACGTGATGGGCAATTACCACCCGCACGGCGATAGCGCGATTTACGATGCGCTCGCCCGGATGACGCAGCCGTGGTCGATGCGGGTGCCCTTGATCGACGGGCAGGGCAATTTCGGTTCGATGGACCCCGATCCGCCAGCGTCAATGCGCTATACCGAGGCACGGCTGGCGCGGGTGGCGAACAGCCTGCTTGATGATCTCGACAAGGATACCGTCGATTTTGTCGAAAACTACGACGGCAGCCGCAAGGAGCCGAGCGTTCTGCCGGCGCGTTTCCCCAATCTGCTGGTCAACGGCGCGGGCGGGATCGCGGTTGGCATGGCAACCAATGTGCCGCCACACAACCTTGGCGAAGTGATCGATGCCTGCTTTGCCTATATGGACAATCCGGCGATCACGTCCGAAGAACTGATCGCCTATATCCCCGGCCCCGATTTTCCCACTGCGCCGCTGATCCTCGGCACCCACGGCGCACGCTCGGCCTATACCACCGGGCGCGGGTCGATCCTGATGCGCTGTCGCCACGAGATTGAAACCGGGCGCAATGACCGGCAGAGCATCGTCTTCACCTCAATCCCGTTTCAGGTCGGCAAGAACAACCTTGTCGAGAAAATTGCTGAGGCGGCCAAGGACAAGCGGATCGAAGGGGTTGTCGATATCCGCGACGAATCCTCGCGCGAAGGCGTGCGGGTGGTGGTCGACCTCAAACGTGATGCAACGCCCGATGTGGTGCTCAACCAGATCTGGCGGCACACGCCCGCGCAATCATCCTTCCCCGCCAATATGCTGGCCATCCGCGGGGGGCGGCCCGAAACGCTGATGTTGCGCGATTTTATCGCGGCTTTCATCACCTTCCGCGAGGAAGTGATCACCCGGCGCACCAAGTATGAACTCGCCAAGGCGCGTGAGCGGGCGCATCTGTTGCTGGGTCTGGTGGTCGCGGTTTCCAACCTTGACGAAGTGGTGGCGATGATCCGCAGCGCGCCCAACCCCGCCGCAGCGCGCGCGCGCTTGCTGGCGAAGGAATGGCCGATTGGCGATATTGCGCAATATATCCGGCTGGTCGAAGCGATTGAGCCTGACGCCGATCAGGCAGGCGGCACCTATTGCCTGTCCGAACGGCAGGTGAAGGCGATCCTCGAACTGCGCCTGCACCGCCTGACCGCGCTGGGCCGCGACGAAATCGGTGATGAATTGAAGGGCCTGGCGCTGTCGATCGAGGGATATCTTGCGATCCTTGGCGACCGGGTCAAACTTTACGCCGTGATGCGCGAAGAACTGGCGGAAATCCGCGCTACCTACGCCACCCCGCGCCTGTCGGAAATCGCCCCCGCTTGGGATGGTCTGGAAGACGAAGACCTGATCGAGCGTGAGGAGATGGTCGTCACCGTCACGCATGATGGCTATATCAAACGCACCACGCTCAACACTTTCCGGGCGCAGGCGCGCGGCGGCAAGGGCCGCAGCGGCATGGCGACCAAGGATGAAGACGCGGTGGTCGAACTGTTCGTCACCAGCACCCACAACCCCGTTCTGTTTTTCACCAATACCGGGCGCGTGTACCGCATGAAGGTATGGAAGCTGCCTGAAGGCGGGCCGCAGACCAAGGGCCGCCCGATGGTCAACCTGCTCCCCTTGGGCGAGGACGAGCGTGTCACCAACGTTCTGCCGCTGCCGGAGGATGAGGCATCATGGGCCAATCTCAACATCGTGTTCGCGACCGAGCGCGGCATGGTGCGGCGCAATTCGATGGACGCCTTCACCAATGTGCCGACCGCGGGCAAATACGCGATGGGCTTTGTCGAAGGATCGGGTGATCGGCTGATCGGGGTGCAATTGCTCACCGAAGACCAGCAGATTTTCCTCGCCAGTGATAGCGGCAAGGCGATCCGTTTTTCCGCCACCGATGCGCGCGAAACCAAAAGCCGCACCGGTATCGGCGTGCGCGGCATGGCCTTGAAAGGCGGCGCCAAGGTGGTGAGCATGGCGGTGCTCGATCCGCTGACCGCCGATATGGAGACGCGCGAGGCCTATTTGCGCGCCGCCGCGTGGAAAAACAACGATGCGGTCCCCACCCTGCCTGCCGAGCAAATGGCGGCAATGGCGGATGGGGAAGAGTTCATTCTCACCCTCACGGCCAATGGTTATGGCAAGATTTCCTCGGCCTACGAATATCGCACCACGTCGCGCGGCGGCCAGGGGATCACCAATATCGGCACGCCTGACAGCAATCCGGAACGCAACGGCCCGGTGGTGGCGAGTTTCCCGGTGCGCCACGGTTCGCAGCTGATGCTAGTCACTGATCAGGCCAAACTGATCCGGCTGGGGATTGATCTGCGCCATCTGGTCGAAGACGGGTTTGAAAACCTCAAAGGCTTTTCGATCAGCGGGCGCAGTTCGTCAGGCGTCCGCATTTTTGACGTGGCCAAGGGTGAACATATCGTTGGCGCTGCGTTGATTGATGAGAGCGCAGAACCGGAAAACCCCGCAGAGGAAGCCATCGCCGCCGAAATGTCGAGCGAGAGTGAGCCGCCCGCAACCTGACGGGCTTCTCGCCGCGCAGGCCCACCATGCGAACAGCCCGTGCTTTTATCTTACGGGCTGTTCACCGCGCAGGCATTGCACGATCCCGGTCGCGATCATCACCTGCCCGGCGTAATAGGTCGGCCAGATCAGCAGATCGGGCAACACGCCCAGATCGAACTGGCCCAGTCGCGAAAAAATCAGCCAGTTGCTGATCACAAACAGCACTGCGCCCATCCCGACCCGGTAGCGCGGGAAACGGCTGCTCCACGCCGCCGCCGCCATTACGCCCAGAAAGGCCGCATAAATCGCGACATTCACCTGCCCGCTGAGGAAATAGCTCACCAAAGGGGTGGCGATCAGCAAGACCAGCCCCAGCATCCGCTGGCTTGGCGAAGGGCGCGCTCGCAGGTTGCGCAGGTAAAGCGCCACAGCGACGCCATGGGAAGCGGCAAAGAACGCGCCGCCCGCGATCAGATCAAGTTCGATCGCCATGTCGCCCGCCGCCGCCAGCACCAACGCCAGCACCAGCAATCCGCCATCAAGACCGCGTCGGTCATGCGGCATCCGCATAAATACATAGATCGCAAGCAGGCCAGCCGCCGCGCCTTTGACAAGGAGCCCCCACGTCCCCTCACCCACCGGATTATCGCGCAGGAAATAGAACGCAGTCGCCGCCGCGATGCTCGCCAACAGCCACGGCCTCTGTTCGATCAATGCCCGTTTCGCCATTCTCGCCCTTCCCCTGTCCCGATCCTGCCGGCCCGATCCTGCCGGCCCAATCCTGTCGGTTTGACTTGCAGGCGCGCTATCACGCAATTACCTGCGCTGCCATGAGCGCGATACCAGCAAATCACGATGTGCACATTATCGGCGGCGGGCTCGCGGGAAGCGAGGCGGCGTGGCAGCTGGCGCAGCGCGGGTTTAAGGTGCGCCTTTCAGAGATGCGCGGCAGCGGCACGATGACCCCGGCGCACCAGACCGATGGCCTGGCCGAAATGGTGTGTTCCAATTCGTTCCGCTCGGACGATGATGAAAAGAACGCGGTTGGCCTGCTGCACCATGAAATGCGCGCGCTGGACAGCCTGATCATGCGCGCCGGCCATATCGCGCGGGTGCCTGCGGGCAGTGCAATGGCAGTGGATCGCGATGTGTTCTCGGCCGAGGTTGAAAAAGCCCTGCAAGAACACCCCAATGTCACCATCCTGCGTGAGCGGGTGGATGCCCTACCCGCCAGCGGCCTTACCATCGTCGCCACCGGGCCGTTGACGGCCGAGGCGCTTGCCGCGAGCATCGTGCAGGCGACGGGCAGCGAACGGCTGGCCTTTTTCGACGCCATCGCCCCGATCATCCACCACGATAGCATCGACATGAGCAAATGCTGGATCCAGTCGCGCTGGAACAAACGCACCGATGCATCGAACGAAGGCGGCGATTACATCAACTGCCCGATGTCGCAGGAACAATACCTCGCCTTCCATCGGGGGTTGATCGAAGGCGAGAAGACCGAGTTCAAGCAGTGGGAAAAGGACACGCCCTATTTCGATGGCTGCATGCCGATCGAGGTGATGGCGATGCGCGGGGTGGAAACGCTGCGCTATGGCCCGATGAAGGGTGTGGGGCTGGATAACCCGTTCGATACTACCCCGGAATTTCCGCAGGGGCGCTGGCCCTATGCGGTGGTGCAGCTGCGGCAGGACAACAAGCTGGGCACGCTGTGGAACATGGTGGGTTTTCAGACCAAGCTGAAATATGCCGCTCAGATTGAGCTGTTCCGCACCATTCCGGGGCTGGAAAACGCCGAATTTGCACGGCTGGGCGGTTTGCACCGCAACACCTTCCTCAATTCGCCGCAGGTGCTCGACCGCCAACTGCGACTGCGCGCCGCGCCGCACATCCGCTTTGCCGGGCAGGTCACGGGCTGCGAAGGCTATGTAGAAAGCGCGGCCATCGGGCTGGTTGCAGGGATGATGGCCGCGGCTGAACTGGCCGGGCGCAATTGGCAGCCGCTGCCTGCGACCACCGCGATGGGCGCGCTGCTCAGCCACATCACAGGCGATGCCGAGGCGAGCACGTTTCAGCCGATGAACGTCAATTTCGGGCTGTTCCTGCCGCTCCACGATGTCGGCAAGAAAGTGCGCAAGGAAGCCTATACTAACCGCGCCAAGGCCGATCTGGCACGCTGGATTGCCCAGCAGCAGGAGCGAATCCCCGCGTAGGCGGGGATCTCCGGCAAAATCGCACAACCGCCCGAGGTCCCCGCCAGCGCGGGGATTCGCAAACGCTGAAGAATCAACACTTGCAGGCGGGCTTCTTTGCCGCCGGTTTGGGCGCGGTGGTGGCAAATTCGCGCGGGGTGAGCCGCCCGTTGCCATCGGCGTCGGCGCCTTCAAAACGGTTTACGGTCGTCACCGCCCATTCCTCAAAGGTCAGCAGGTTGTTGCCATCGACATCCAGTGCGCGGAACGCATCTGACCGGGTCGAAAGCATCTCGTTGCGGGTGATCAGCCGGTCGCGGTTGCGGTCGTAACGGAAGAACCGCTGCTCCTCGCGCGTGAGTTCGCTGGGTTCGGGCGGCGTAGGGCCTTCCATTGCGCCCGGATCGGTGATCGGCAGGCTTTCAGGGCCGGGCGCAGGTGCTTCGGGCGACGGCGGCGGCGGGGCGTTGGCTTCTACTGCCGCACGGCCCTGCCACCAGAATACCCCCACCCCGGCAAGGGCAAGCCCCGCAAACACTCCGACAACGGCTTCGCGCAACGATCTGCCCCTTGTTGCTGATTTACTACGGTATTATACGTAGTCAGCGCAGAAAGATAGCCGCCCGCAAAGCCGCCAGCGACGCGCCCCGCCCTTCCATCAGCGGCCGCCCGCCACGCCGCAGTGCCCGCAGCGCCAGCGCATCGAGCACAGCAAGGCCGCGCAGTTCGCGGGGTAAGCGCCCGCCTTCTCCGGCCCGCGCCAGACCAGCTTCGATCAGCAATGCCCGTTCTGAGCCGTCAGACACACCCGCGGCCGCATCCGCAATCGCCCAGCGGGATGCCGCCGCCGCAACGCTATCATGGTCAACGCGACTGCGATCATCGTGCAAGGCATTGAAAAACGCCGCACGCTGCGTCCCAAACGCCTCGACTTCCAACGGGCCAAGCTGCTCGGCAGTCACCAGCACTTCCCAGCCATCGACCATCGCGATCAACGCCGCCTCACGCCCGGCCCAATGCTCCGCAATCGCATCCAGCACGGCATCCCCGCGCGGTCGCTCTGACGGCGGCTTGGCCAGCGCCTCGCGCCACCAGGCGAGCCGCATCTGCCCCAACATCGGTTCGGTCGTGTGGGCAACAATCCGGGCAAGTCGCCGATCAAGCTGAAAGGCTGTGGTTAACGGCCCGCGAAGCTTTGCCGGGCTCCACGCCAGCGCCAAATCTGCCTCAGGCGGGATAGGATCAAGGCGGTCGTCAGTCATCTCCTGTGCGCCTAGCCGCCCCCTTTCGCCAGTGGCAAGCAAACTGTCTCTTTGCGGGACGCCAAGGCAAACAGAAAAGCCGGAAAGCGCCATTAACACCCTGCTAACCATGCTCTTTCGCAATCCGCTTACCGTGGTGCCTTATGGCGATGCAATGTTTCTGGAGATCCCGGGCCGCTCTGGCACGGAATGCCACGGAAAGGACATGTGCGATGGGGCGGAAAAGTAGGGTTGCACGCCCTTTATTCGATTTTTCTGGCACCTGCCAAGCCAGCGAAGATCAGCATGTCCCACGCATTACAGGAGGCTCAAGGATGACGTTTCTAGGAAACCTGGTTTCGAAACTGAAGGCTTGCACGAGTGGCAACGCCTTGATCATCGTGGCGACGGGGCTTCCGGCGTTGATCGGTGGTGCCGGCTTGGCGGTTGACACCGCGCAATGGTACATGTGGAAACGCGAACTGCAGCACGCGGTTGATCAGGCCGCCTATTCGGGTGCCTGGGCCCTGTCCAATCCTGACAGCGCCGGCAATTACGCCGTTCGCGCAGAGCAGGAATATGATGGCAACCTTGGCGTTGTCAGAGACTTTGCGTCCGACCCCACAATCCTGCGTGCCGATTTTGCCGGTGGATCGCAGAACAGCGTCGTCGTCGCAGCGAGCGCCACGCGCCTCCTGCCATTCTCGAGCTTTCTTACAGGCAGTGCCGCAACGGTAAGCGTTCGCGCTCAGGCGATCTTTCAGGCCGGCATGTCCTTCAACGCCTGCCTGATTTCACTTCGCGAAGATGGCACTGGCACAGACATCGGCGGGAATGCGACCATCCGCGCACGCTGCGGCTTGGCCGCGCTTTCTTGCGACGATGACGCGGTGGTGATCGATGGGTCGGCTAACGTCGAGACCGACTCAATCGCGGCTTGCGGGACAGTAAATTCGACCGACCCAGACCACCAAGGGATTATCGCCGAAAACGTGCGGGGGCTAAGCGATGCCTATGCTGATATCGAGCCGCCCACCAACGACACGCCGCGCTCATATAACTGCACCGGAAAGGGTCAGAACCAGCAGGCATCGCTGCTGCCGGGCACCTATCGCGGCCTGCGCATAACATGCAACACGACCTTTGCCCGCGGGATCTACGTGATCGACGGGGGAGAGCTTGATCTTACCCACAATGCGTCGGTTACGGGCAGCGGGGTAATGTTCGTGTTGAAGAACGGTGCCACGTTGAAACTTGGCGGCATGGGTAATGCCAACGCCATCAGCCTGTCACCGATGACCGCCGCCGATTTCGTGGGCACTCCCTACGCATCGCGAGCAGACGAACTCGCTGGTTTCCTGGTGTTCGAACACCGCGACAACAACGCCTCGGGAGAGCACATCTTCAACGGCAATTCCAATTCGCTGATCGAAGGGCTGATCTATCTTCCCGATGGCGATCTTCGGGTAAACGGCACCGCGAACGTGGCTGCGCAGTGCCTCCAGATATCCGCCTACACCATCAAAATCCTCGGTAATGCGTTCCTCGAAACGCTTTGCCCGATTGATGATGCCACCAATGCTGGCACGGCATTGCCGCTCGTACGGATGGTGGCTTGATCATGGCCGGGCTGTTCCAACGCATCGTCAGGGATCGGCGCGGGTCTTTCGCGATCGAGACCGCCTTTGTCGCCCCCGTGTTGATCCTGATGACGCTCGGCATTGCCGAGACCGGAACCATCGTCGCACGCCAGCACGAATTGCAAAGTGTCGCCAATGAAAGCGAGATCATCATCCTTGCAACAAACCAGGGTGCAACGACCAATGTCGAAACGATCAAGGAGATCGTGCAGGAATCGGTCAATCTGTCGGCCGAAGATGTTACCATGACCCAGCTTTACCGCTGCGGTGTTGAAGACGCCCTCGTTGCCAATGCAACCATGTGCGATTCTGACGACGTCGTGTCGTCTTACATCCTTGTTAATATTACCGAAGAGTACCAACCGACCTGGACCTATATGGGAATCGGGTCACCGATTACCTTCTCGGTCGAACGCAGGGTGCAGGTGTCATGATGATGCGTATGTCAGGTAAACCCGCAAGCTCGGTGGCCCACCGTCTTATTCGCTCGCAAAGCGGCGCAGCGATTATTGAATTTGCGCTGTTGGGGCCGCTATTCCTCATGATGCTGATCGGGGTGCTGCAGGTCGGGATATATTTGCAGAATTACAACGCGGTGCAGTCGCTTGCATCGGATTCGGCTCGGCATGTGATGGTCGAATCGCAAAAGCAGAACATCCTGAGCGACGAACAGATCCGCTCTGTATTGCTCGGGATGTCGACCAATTCGCCCTATCTGCTCGACTCTGACCGGCTCGAAATTCTCATCGACCGGTCAGACGTAAGCCGCGTTACCGGCGCGACCGAGATCGATATGGAACTGCGTTACCAGCTGACCGATTTCATACCGGGGGTGGAGCTGCCGCTGAGCGTGATCACTTATTCCCGCTCGGTCTGGGTGGTCGACGAAGCATAAGCCACCACCGGGATCAAACCCCGGCGGCGCACCGGCTTTCAATAATCCGTTCACTTAAATGTAGCACACCTTGCGGGCTGCCTCGGCAATGCGGGCCGCATCGATTAGCGCCAACTTTTCAAGGTTGGCGGCATACGGTAGCGGCACGTCTTCGTTGCACACCCTGAGCACCGGTGCATCGAGGTGGTCGAACCCTTCCTCCATGCAGATCGAAATCACCTCGCTGGCGATCGAACAGGTCGGCCAGCCTTCCTCGGCGATGATCAACCGGTTGGTCTTGGCAAGGCTGGTGAGCACCGCCTGCTTGTCGAGCGGACGTAGCGTGCGAAGGTCGATCACCTCAGCATCAATGCCTTCACCCGCCAGTGTCTGCGCCGCTTCGAGCGCCATGCCGACCCCGATCGAATAGCTGACGATGGTGACGTCCTTGCCTTCACGAATGATCCGCGCCTTGCCAATCGGCAGCACGTAATCATCCATATCCGGCACATCGAAGCTGCGGCCATAGACCAGCTCGTTTTCGAGGAACACGACCGGGTCTTCACACCGGATCGCGGCCTTCATCAGCCCCTTGGCGTCGGCGGCATCAAAGGGCGCGATGACGATCAGGCCGGGGACGCTGGCATACCACGGGCCATAATTCTGGCTGTGCTGCGCGCCGACGCGGCTGGCAGCACCGTTGGGGCCGCGAAACACGATCGGACAGCGCATCTGGCCACCCGACATATAATTGGTCTTGGCGGCAGAATTGATAATATGATCAATCGCCTGCATGGCGAAGTTAAAAGTCATGAATTCGACAATCGGGCGCAATCCGCCCATCGCCGCGCCGGTGCCGATCCCGGCAAAGCCATATTCGGTGATCGGCGTGTCGATCACCCGCTTCGGCCCGAATTCGGCGAGCAAGCCTTGCGTGACCTTGTATGCGCCCTGATATTCGGCGACTTCCTCACCCATCACGAACACGCGGGGATCGCTGCGCATTTCTTCGGCCATCGCATCGCGCAATGCCTCACGCACCGTGGTGCTGATGAAGCTGGTGCCTTCCGGGATGGCAGGGTCTTTGGCAGCGGTTGCGGGTGCCGGTGCGGGCTTTTCAGCCTTGGGAGCAGGCGCGGGTGCAGGCGTGTCCGATTTTGCAGGAGCGGGCGCTGGAGAGGCCTCCTCCCCTTCCACCTCGATCAGCGCAATCACCGTGCCGACCGCGACATCCTCGGTGCCCGCCGCGATCATGATCTTCGACAACACACCTTCGTCGATGGCTTCAAACTCCATCGTTGCCTTGTCGGTTTCGATCTCGGCAATAATGTCGCCCGGTTCGATCCGGTCGCCTTCGGCCTTGAGCCATTTGGCGAGCGTGCCCTGCTCCATCGTCGGCGACAGGGCCGGCATTTTCAGTTCAATCGCCATGGCTCAATACTCCTCCACCAGCACATCGGTGTAAAGTTCACCCGGTGTCGGTTCTGGCGAATTCTCGGCGAAATCTGCCGCGCCAGCGACTTCCGCGCGGATCGCCTTGTCGATTGCTTTCAATTCATCCTCGGTTTTGCCGCCCTCGATCAGGGTTTTCTTCAAGCCCTCGATCGGATCGTGGTGGTCGCGCTGTTCCTGCACTTCCTCGCGGGTGCGGTACTTGGCCGGGTCGGACATCGAATGCCCGCGATAACGATAGGTGTTGCATTCCATCAGCACCGGGCCGTTGCCAGCGCGCACGTGGGCGAAGGCGACTTCGGCAGCGGCGCGCACTTCGAGCACGTCCATGCCGTTCACCTCCATCCCCGGAATGCGGAACGCAGTGCCGCGGCGAGAAAAACGGGTTTCCGCCGATGACCGCTTGCTGGCGGTGCCCATCGCATATTGGTTGTCCTCAACCACAAACACGATCGGCAGCTTCCACAAGGCCGCCATGTTGAAGGTTTCGTAAACCTGCCCCTGATTGGCCGCACCATCGCCAAAATAGGCAAGGCAGATGCCGCCATCTTCGTTGTATTGATGCGCCAGTGCGAGACCCCCGCCCAGCGCCACCTGCGCGCCGACGATGCCGTGCCCGCCGTAAAACTTATGCTCGGTGCTGAACATATGCATCGAGCCGCCCTTGCCCTTGGAAATCCCGGCTTCGCGCCCGGTCAGTTCCGCCATGATCACCTTGGGATCGATCCCGTAGGCGAGCATATGGCCGTGATCGCGGTAGCCGGTGATCACGCTGTCGCGATCATTATCGAGCGCCGATTGCAGCCCGATCGCGACCGCTTCCTGCCCGATATAGAGATGGCAGAATCCGCCGATCAGCCCGAGTCCGTAAAGCTGCCCCGCCTTCTCCTCAAACCGCCGGATCAGCAGCATCTGGCGGTAGAATTCCATCATCTCCGCATCGCTCGCCGCGTAGCGTTTCTTCGCTTCGAACGCGTCTTGCAACGAATGGAGCATGAATTCGGTGTCGTCCGCCGCGCGGGCGGTCTTTTTTGCCGCTGAGGACGGCTTTGCAGGCTGCTTGGCCAAGATCGGGTTCCTCTCTGTGGCGCACTCATGGGGAGGAGAAGCGCATCACCTCGCTATAGGCGGGGAAATATGCAGGGCGCAACGCCAAGCCGTAGCGGAAGTGCCCAGCGCATACGAAATCAGCGGATTGCGGGGCGGGTTGAGCTACTCGTCTTCGAGCGTGATAACGATTTCGTCCTCACGCATCACGCCCAATTGTTCGCGCACCAACTCGCTCGCCAGATCAGGATCAGCCGCTTCGGGATCGAGTAGCATTACCCGGTTGCGCATGGCATCACGCTGTGCAGTGAGGTCAGCAATTTGTGCTTCACGTTGATCGAGCGCGGACACGTTCTCGCTCCAGGCGAGCAGCCCGGTCGGGCCAGCCACAGCAAAGCCCGTCAGCAGCACCAGCGCTATCAGCGCCGCTGCCTGTTTCAGTCTTTCGCCGGATCCGACGTTACGCATTACTGGCTCGTTCCCCCTTGCCGCTTTGCCCACAGAATCACACTTGCCGCTCCGCTGCAAGAACATTGCGCTGCCATGAGCACAAATCCATGCAAATTGGCCCGATTTCAGTAAGAGCGCGGCAGGCCGAGCACATGTTCGGCAAGATAGGACAGGATGAGGTTGGTAGAGATCGGAGCGACGGTATAAAGCCGCGCCTCGCGGAACTTGCGTTCGACGTCATATTCCTCGGCAAAACCGAACCCGCCGAAGGTCTGCACACACATGTCGGCTGCGGCCCAGCTGGCTTCGGAGGCAAGCAGTTTGGCCATGTTGGCTTCCGCACCGGGATTACCGCCCTCATCATAGGTCTGCGCAGCGTGGTGCACCATCAGTTCCGCCGCGCGCATCTGCGCATAGCAGCGCGCGATCGGGAACTGCACGCCCTGATTCTGGCCGATGGGCCGCGCGAACACGCTGCGGTCTTTGGCGTAGGCGGTGGCTTTTTCGATGAACCATTTGGCATCGCCAATGCATTCCGCCGCGATCAGGATGCGTTCGGCGTTCATGCCTGACAGGATGTAGCGGAACCCCTTCCCCTCTTCGCCCACCAAGGCCGATGCGGG